>NZ_JANSIF010000039.1:0-30319 GCF_047461935.1 Synechococcus sp. R55.4
TGGTTGGAAACAAACAGAATGCTATCGCTGCATAGTTGAACAGTGATGTTCAGCAGTGTTCAGCGTAAATGTATCAGATACAGTTGAGGCTTAGCTGGCCTGCTGTAGGAGCAGATCCAACTGGCCGCGAGCCTCTAGCGCGTAAAGATCGTCGCAGCCGCCGATATGCTGGTCGTTGATGAAAATTTGCGGCACCGAACGGCGGCCGTTGGCCCGCTTGGCCATTTCCGCCCGTGCTGCCTCGTCTCCATCGATGGCGTACTCGATATACTTCACGCCTTTGCGATCCAGCAGTTGCTTAGCCCGGATGCAAAAGGGACAAAAACGCCAGGTGTAAATCTCAACAGTCATAAGAAAACAACAAACGCTTTTACATAGCTTAACATTTTCACGGAGCCGGGATCCCTTTCCTTGCAAACCTGGGGTTTTCTGCCTCCCATGGTCTAGTTGGCTTCCTTCCAGTTGTGGCCGATTTGGATATCCACAACCAGCGGTATGGAGAGGGGCACCGCTCCTTCCATTTCTGTTTGGATCAGCGGTTTTAGGGCCTGCCATTCCGAGGGATCCACCTCAAACACCAGCTCATCATGCACTTGCAGGAGCAAGCGGGAACGAAAGTTCTGCAGCTTTTGCCGCAGGCGCACCATTGCTACTTTGATAATGTCCGAGGCGGATCCCTGAATGGGAGCATTCACAGCTGCCCGCAATTCCGCTTGTTTGCGATGGCCTGTCAGACGAGACAAATTGGGAAAATAGCGACGGCGACCCAAGATCGTTTCTACATAGCCATGCTTTTCCACAAAGGCTTCGGTGGAGCGCAGGTAGGCGAAAATACCGGCGTAGCGCTCGTTAAATCGCTGTAAAAATTGCTTGGCTTCCGACAAAGAAACCCCCGCAGTGCGGGCAAAGCGCTGTGCCCCCATGCCGTAGATCACCCCATAGTTAATCGTCTTGGCCAGGCGACGTTCTTCGCTGGTTATTTCTTGTTTTTCCAGGAGCAGGCGGGCGGTTAGGGTGTGCACATCTTCCCCTGAGCGAAAGCCTTCCAGCAAGGCAGGTTCTTGGCTGAGGTGGGCCAAAATGCGCAGCTCAATTTGAGAGTAATCTGCTGCCGCCAATAGCCATCCCTCTTGGGGAATAAAAGCTTGTCGAATCCGGCGACTGAACTCGGTGCGAATGGGAATATTTTGCAAGTTGGGGTTTGAGGAGCTGAGCCTGCCGGTGGCAGTAACGGTTTGGTTAAAGTCGGTGTGGACTCTGCCGGTATCGCTTCTTACCAGGGCAGGCAGAGCATCCACATAGGTCGATTTCAGCTTGGCCAAGGTGCGGTATTGCACGATGGTTTCGATGAGAGGATGATCCCCCTCTAGCTTTTCTAAAACTGAGGCATTGGTGGAATAGCCGGTAGCCGTTTTGCGGGTTTTGCGAATGTCCAATTTCAGCTTTTCAAAGAGCAGGGATCCCAGTTGCTTGGGAGAATTGAGGTTAAAGGTTTCTCCAGCCTGGGCATAAGCTTTCTGCTCCAAACTTTGCAGCTCTTGTTCCAGCTCTTGGGAAAATTGCCTCAGAAACTCGGTATCAACGCGAATGCCGATCCACTCCATCTCTTCCAAAACTTGGGCCAAGGGCAGCTCGACTTGAATAAAAAGATCCCACAGGCGCGGATCGGTTTTCTGCAGCTTTTCGGTGAGGATCGGCACCAGACGATAGGCACAATAGGCGTCGGTTCCACAGTATTCTGCAACTTTGGAAATCGGGATATCGGCAATGGACTGTTCCTTGCCCAGCAACTTTTTGTAGCTGGTGGTTGGCAAACCCAAATGGGTAGCTGCCAAATCGGCCAAGTTGTGGCTGGCTTCTGGATCCAAAACGTAGCTGGCCAACATGGGATCAAACTGGATCCCTTGCAGGCGGATCCCGTGGGCGCGGAAAATGCTCAGGTCGTACTTACAGTTTTGTAGGCTTTTGGGTCGGTTGGGATCTTCCCAAAGGGGTTGCAGGCTTTGTTTCACCAGCTCCCAATCCAGGTTGGATCCCTGGCGGTGGCCGATGGGCAAGTAGGCGATATCTCCCTCTGACCAACAACAGCCGATCCCCACCAATTGGGCATCCCGTGGATCTAGGCTGGTAGTTTCAGTATCCCAAGCTACAATCCCTGGGCAGGCCAGCAGCTCTTGCCGCAAAAGCTCCAGTTGCTCCGGCGTATCGATGATGCGCACCGCCGGCAGAGAAGGGACGGGATCCACGGCAAAATCAAACCACAGGGCTTCGTCAGGAGCGTTTGCGGGATCCCCGGTGGGATTAAAAGCGCCAACCACCTCTGCCTCGGTTGGGATCCCCCCCAAAGCCGTTTGTATTTTGCGCACTTGGGCGATGAAGCTGTGAAACTCCAATTTTTCCAGCAGCGGCAGCAATTCTGCTTGATCAAACCCGGTTAATTTCATGCTCTCCCAGTCGGGAGAGAGAGGGACATCGCATTTGATTCGAGCCATAAATTGCGAGTGCTGGGCCGCCGGGATCCCTTCTTTGAGGTATTGCTGAACTTTTCCCTTGATCTCGTCCAGGTGGTCGAAAATTTCATCCAAACTGCCGTAGCGCTCCAGCAGCTCTGCAGCTCGCTTGGGGCCGATCCCTTTCACCCCGGGAATGTTGTCAGAAGGGTCACCACAGAGGGCCTTATAATCCACCACCTGCCAAGGCCAGATGCCCAATTTTTCTTTCACTTGTTCGGGGCCAAACTCGCTGATGCGATCTTTGCTGTTGAGGTGCAAAACCCGAACTCTCCCATCGGTGTCGATCAACTGGAACAGATCTTGATCCCCACTTAAGATTTGCACCCGGTAATCTTGGGGGGCCAGCCTGCTGAGGGTGCCCAAAATGTCATCGGCTTCAAAACCCGGCACCACCAAAATCGGGATGCGCAGTGCCGTCAACACCTGCTTCAGGTTCTCCACATCTTCGATAAACTCCGGTGGCGTTTCCGGGCGGCCTGATTTGTAGGTTTCGTCGGCCTCGTGGCGAAAAGTGGGCTGCCGTGTATCAAAGGCAACGGCTACATGGGTAGGGGTGTATTTGTCCAAGACTTCTAACAGCGATTTCAAAAAGCCAAAGCTGACGCTGGTGGGGATCCCGGTGGAAGTGCGCAACCCCCCCTCGCGACTGTAGGCAAAGGCGTAGAAGGAGCGATAGGCCAAAGAGTGACCATCCACCAGCAGCAGTGTTGGAGTTCTCAAAGCCATTAGCCGATACCTTGAGGGTGAATCTAGCCTATCGGATCTGGGCTATGGGCAGAAGGGATCCCACATCCGTCTCAAGAACTCGAGCGGCGGGCTGCTGCCGACACCCAATGGCAACTTCTGTAATCACAATCTGTAGGCACAATCTGTAATCACAACTGGCTAGGACGAGATCCAAAAGGCCATCGACGGGCCCGCCAACCCTGATTTCCGTTTTGCGGGCTACAATGCTCATGCCCATTTTTTCAATTGGTTGGCTCAATCGGCAATACCTAAATTTGTTACCCAGTTGATCACCCAAAGCATTGCCCTCTGGTTCTGGACAAAATACAGCCCACCACAATGCTCTTCTCTTCTCAGCAAATCCTGCCCCCATCTCTCTACCCACCCCTGCATTGGGGCCTCAAGACCCTCTTTCCCGACGGCCTGTGGGAGTTGCCGGCAGATCCCCATACCCAGCGGGTGGCTCTGACCTTTGACGATGGCCCTCACCCTGAGTACACCCCTGCTTTGTTGCAGGTTTTGATGGATTTTCAGGTGCCGGCCACGTTTTTTGTGTTGGGAGAACGGGTGCAGCGCTGGCCCCACCTGGCCCGTCAGATCCGCCAACAAGGCCACCGCATTGGCCTTCACGGCTGGCAGCATCGCCCTTTTACCGAGCTTGCCCCTGGAGAGCTTTATCAGAGCCTGAAGCGCAGCCAAACCACCCTCGTGGCTGCCTGTGGCGGGATCCCTGACGATTATCGGGCTGTGCGCCCGCCCAATGGCTTGTTTTGGCCGCAGACGCTTGCGGATTTGCGCCGTTGGGGCTTTTGTCCGGTGATGTGGAGCGTGGTGCCTGAGGATTGGCTGATCCCACCGGTATCGGTGGTGGTGGAGCGGGTGCTGGCCCAGGTGCGGCCTGGCTCCTTGATCGTGCTGCACGATGGGGTACAAGGAGGAGCCCAAGTGGTTGAGGTAACGCGGCAGTTGATCCCAACTTTGAAGAAGCGGGGATTTGAATTTGTCCACTTGCCGGATCCCTGAGATCTTTCCAGTTGGGGAGAAATTAAATACAGTAGAGGCACGCAAATACAGTAGAGGCACGCACAAGCAGGAGGGTCAGGCCATGGGCGCACGCAAGATTATCTACGGCATTTTTGGGCAACGGGCCGGCAGCGTCATCGTCGGAACTTGGAACTGGCTGTGGGGGCTCCCGGTGGAGAAAGGCGGCACAGGAGCGGTGATGGTGGCGGAAGAATCCCTACGCACCATGCAGGAGACGGTTCAGCGTCTCACGGAAGCCGTTGCCACCCAAGTGGCTGCCTATCAGCGGGCTGAGCAGAAGTACATGCAAAAGGTGCGGGAGTACCAGGCCCTGGAGAACAAGGCTCGCCTGGCCGCCCAACGGGGCGATCAAGAGGCTGCCCGCCTGGCTATGTCCCAAGCGCTGCAAATTGAGGCCATTCTCGGCCCCCTCAAGGAGAATGTGGAAACTGCCGAGCGCTACGTCAACGCCGCCAAGCAAAAGCTGGCCCGCGAGAAAGAGCGATTGGCCGCTTACAAGAGCGAGCTGAGCAACCTCAAAGACATCAACGAGGTGAACCAAGCTCTGGAGCAGATGACCCGCGTCAACAATTCCTACAACATCGACTCGGCCAAGTCGCAATTTGAGGCGGCGAAGAATGCTATCCAGGCTCGCCAGCTCAAATCCCGAGCCATGAGCGAACTCTCGGAAGATCGCAGCGAGCAGATTGCTGCCCAACTGGATGAAATGGCCATGGACGATGAAATCTCCCGCCGCTTGGCAATGCTCACCGGCCAAGGAGGTGCCCAGGCCAACCTGCCGCTACCGGATCTGGATTTCGAGAAGCGGCTCCCCCAATAGCGGCAGTTGCTTCCAAGCTTGGGGATCCCTCGCTTTTCAACCCACGTCGGCAACCCCGCTGCTAAGTTGCAGGGGGAGTTTTCCGTTGGGAATTGACGGTCAACGGGCTAGAGGGAGTGCGCTCGTACTAGGATGATAAAGGAACAATAGGCAACCCATCTGAGGAGAGGATCCCAGCAATGTCAGCAGCACGAGGCGCGCATTCTGCCCGATCAGGCCTGTGGCCCACTTCTGCAACCAGCCTGTGGCTGTCTAGGGCGTTGTTGCTGCTCTGTGTCTGCCTCAGCTTGGTGGTTTGTGCCTGTTCCGCGGGCTCTAACCTGCGGGCCTACAGGGATCCCAGCGGAGCCTTTGCTTTTGCTTACCCCAACGGCATGGTGGCGGTCAATCTTGGGCCGGGGAAAGGGCCGGTGGTACTCCTGCGCGACCTGGTGTACGAGACCGAGAACGTCAGCTTGATGATCGCCCCATTTGACAAAGGGGAGACGATTGCCGATCTGGGCAGCCCGGCTGAGGTGGGGCAGTTGGTGGCGGAGAAGATCATAGCCCCTGAGGGATCCGGTCGCTCGGCCAAGCTGTTGGCTGCCGAAGCCTTTGAGCGGCAGGAGCACCCCTATTACCTGCTGGAATACCAAACCGATATGGGATCCCAGCTTCGCCACGAGGTGGTGACGGTGACCGTTCGGCACCATCGCCTCTATACGCTGACGGCCTCTACCCAGGAATCCCGCTGGCCTCAGGTGCAAGCTGCCTTTAGGAACGTGGGCCGATCTCTGAATGTTTCCTAAAGCTTTTCCTGAGAGGATTTTCTCAAGGGATTGAACCGGGTTGACGGACTTGGGTAGGTTAAGGTTGAGCCCTTTAGGGCTGAGTTATGGTCATTTTAGGTTGGGGGCGAGACGCCTGGGCTACTGAGAAAAGCCTTGTGGTTCTGGGGATTATTGCTCCGCAACGCTGACGCGAAGACGCGACCAACGTTTTGGGTGTGGGTGCAGTGTCCTAGCTTGAATCGAAATGACCCTACCTACGGGTTCCAGCCGGGCCATCTGGTGCTAGAACGGTAGTGTTTTGAACCTGCGGAGATGGGATCCCACCCCTCTTGGGCTTGCTCTATGACCGTGTACGTGGTTCAGATCAGCGACCTGCATCTGTTTGCCAGGCCCCATCACCGGCTGCTGGGGGTGGACACGGAAGCCTCTTTCCTGCAGGTGCAAAAGGCCATTGCCGCTCTGGATCCCTTGCCCGATCTGCTGCTGCTCACCGGAGATCTCTCTCAAGATGGCAGTGCAGCATCCTACGCTCGTTTGAGAGCCCATTTGCAAACTCTCCCCATCGATACTTACTGGTTGGCGGGCAACCACGATCGCCTGCACAACATGAACCAAGAGCTCCACGCCGAGCGGCTATTCGGGGACAAGAGCTTCAGCCGGGAAAATTGGAGTTTTATTTTATTGAACTCCCTCGTGCCCGGCAAAGACAGCGGTTACCTGACGGATCGCACGCTGCTGTGGCTGAAACAAGAATTGCAGCGGAGCAAAGCCGCCCAACACCATGTTTTGTTGGCCTTGCACCATCCCCCTTTTTCGGTGGATTCTGCCTGGCTGGATCAAAGCGCCCTGCAGCAGCCGGAGCGGTTGTTCGGGGTTCTGGACGAGTTCGACCACATTCGCCTTGTTGTATTCGGCCACATTCACCAAGACCTGCGCCACCGGCGGGAGGGGGTTGATTACCTGGCTTGTCCCTCAACCTGTGTGCAATTTCGTCCCAAGAGCCCTCAGTTTGGCCTGGAGGTGATTCCCCCTGCCCTGAGGCAGATATGGCTGGAGCGAGATGGCAGCTTCAAGACCCAGGTTCAACGGGTGGGGGCCGCTCTGCAACGTCCCAACCTGGCCCTGAAGGGATATTAGCTCTCTTCCTCTTGAGCCTCTGCGGGGGGTAGCCCGATGGCCTGCCCCAAACAGACGCTGGCCCCCAGCAAGGCCAACCACCCCGGCAGCAGCGACAGGAAGGCCACTGCAGCCACCAAGGTGTTGTTTCCCCCCTGCAAAAGGCTGTAGAGCAGCATCGGCAGCGTGAGAACCCGCCCACCGCCGACGAAGAAGGTGAGCAAAAATTCGTTCCAAGAGATCAAAAAGGCAAATACCGCCCCAATGGCTGCCCCAGGGGCAATGAGGGGCAACGTCACCTGCCACCACACTTGCCAGGGATCCGCCCCCAAACAGCGGGCCTGCGCCTCGTAGCCGCGGTCGAAACGGGCGAACACACTGCCCATCACCAGAGCCATGTAGGGAATGGTGGGGATCAGATGCACCAGCACCACCCCCAGCAGGGCACCGTCTAGCCGCAGGCGAATCAGCACCCCTTGGATCCCCATCAGCACAGCCAGAGGAGAGGTGATGACGGGCAACAGCAACAGCAGGCGCAGCCAGGCGGGCACAGGATGGGTGCCCAAAACTCGTCCCGCCGGGATCCCCACCCCCAAGGCCAGCAGGGTGGTAAACAGGGCAATTTGCAAGCTCTGGCCGAAGGCTGCCCGGAACTGGGATCCCCAGCTCAGCAGTTGCTGCCAACCGGCTATGCTCCATGCCCGGGGCAGGGCATCGGGAAAATACCAGGCCCGCGTGAAGGCCCAAAGGGCCAGCACCCCAAAGGGCAAAGCCCAAAGGAGGGCCACTCCGGCCACCCCAAGGCGGAGCAGGGATCCCCCAATCCATCTGCGTCCTTTCACGGCTTTCTCCAAGGACTCCGTCCCGCTGAGCCAAACGGCAGCTGCAGAAAGGATACTCTGGCTGCAAACAGCCCTCCGATTAGGCTGACCACCGCTGCCGAGACAGCCAGCAGGATGATCCCCAGCGCCACCGCCTGCTGCCGCTGCTCCAGGTTGATGTGGGTGAAGCGCTGGTAGATCAGAACGGGCAAGGTGCGCGGGTAGGTGGGCCCCAAGAGCAAGGGAACCTCAAAAGCGCTGAAGACGAAACCGAAGATGAGGATCCCGGTGGCCAGCAGCCCCGGCCTCAGCAAGGGCAGCGTTACATACCAAAACGTCTGGGCGGCAGAAGCCCCCAGCAGCCGAGCCTGTTGCTCCAGCTCGGATCCCATCCCGCGCAGCAGCGTCAGCGCCACCAAAGCGGTAAACGGGATCTCCTTCCAGAGCCAATAGAGCAACACCCCCCCATAGCCGCGGTCGTTCACCCACAAGGGAAAATCCTGATCTGAGGCAATCCAGCCCAGTTGGAAGGCCAACCGCGCCAGCCAACCGCTGGGCCCCAGCAACAGCAGCATCCCCGCCACCCCCACCAAATGAGGAATCGGCAGCGTCAACTGGCCGAGCCAGATGGCCCACCCCCCCAGCCCCCGCAACAGCAGCGCCAGCCCCAGCCCCAAAAGCAGCGCCAACCCCGTTGCCAACAGAGCGATTCTGAGGCTAAGCAAAAGGGATCCCCTGACTTCCGCATCCCGCAGCAGCTCCCCATACCCCTGCAGGGTAAACCCCCTCTCACCCAAGCCGTAGAGGCCCACACTCTGGGCCAGGGCCAGCAGCAGCCCACCGCCGTAGAGCAGACCCACCAACGCCAACGCCGGCAAAAGCGGCCCATACTGCTGGAACCCCCCAAATCCCCGTCCATTTAAGCTATTCATTGAGCCAGTCCCAAGAGCTGCCTCACGAGAGAATTCAAGATGGGAGCGGATCCCTCCTTAAGAGAGGAAAGAGCAGTGGGTAGTGAGAAGGAAGTATGCTCACGCCTCTTATTCCTCCACACCGCCAACGCGACCAACCATTGCGATCTTCACATCCCATGGAGAGAACCCTAGACCAGATTAACCAACGCATTGCCAAAGGCCAGGCGCGGGTGTGGACGGCCCTGGAAGCCAAAGCCAAGCTGGCCACCTTGGGGATCCAGGAAGCCTTCGAGCAGGTGGATGTGATCACCACCGGCACCTTTGAGCCGATGGAGTCTTCCGGAGCCATTGTGAACCTGGGCCATACGGATCCGCCCATCAAGATTCGCCAAGCGTGGCTGAACGGGGTACCGGCCTATGCCGGATTTGGCGCGGTGGATCTCTACCTAGGGGCAGCCCAACCCAGCGAGCAAGCGGATCAAGCCTATGGGGGCGGCCACGTCATTGCCGACCTGGTGGCGGGCAAGCGCGTCCATTTGCGGGCCATCGGCCAAGTGACCGATTGCTACCCCCGCGCCGACTACGAGACCACCCTGACCCGGGATCAGCTCAACCAGTTTTACCTGTTCAATCCCCGCAATGCCTACCAAAACTTCATCGTCGGCGTGAACGGTGGGGATCGGCCTTTGTACACCTACTTGGGCCTGTTGGAACCGCACCTGGGCAATGCCGTCTATTCCAACCCGGGAGAGCTGTCCCCCTTGTTGAACGATCCCCTTTTGCGCCGGGTAGGGATCGGCAGCCGCATCTTTTTGGGGGGCGGCATTGGCTACGTCGCCTGGGAGGGTACCCAGCACTTTCCATTGCAAAAGCGATTGCCCAACCAAACTCCCATCGGCCCGGCGGCCACCCTGGCCCTGATTGGAGATGCCAAGCAAATGCAGGCGGAATGGGTGAGGGGCTGCTACTTCCGCAACTACGGTCCCAGCTTGATGTTGGGGGTCGGGATCCCCATCCCCATCCTTGCTCCTGCGGATTTGGAGGCCATTGCCATCCGGGATGAAGAACTGGTGGCACCGGTGATCGACTTTTCCATTCCCCGCCGGGTGCGGCCCACCTTTGGCTTGGTGAGCTATGCCCAGCTCAAATCCGGCCAGATCACCCTCAATGGCCGCAAGGTTCGCACTGCCCCTCTGGCCAGCCTGCGCCGCTCCATGCAAATTGCCGAAATCCTCAAGCAATGGATAGAAAGCGGCCAATTCACCCTTACCCAACCCGTCGCTCCCCTGCCCCTGGATCGGGAGTTTCTCTCCCAAAATCCCCTCGGCTAGACGGATCCTGAATTCCCACCTGCCAAACAGCCTCTCCAGAGAAAGAGACCAGCCCAATCCCCATTCAAGGCTGAGAAACATCAGCGACAAATCCGCCCGGCAATTGCGGGAAGAGCTGGAGGAACTGGAGAAAAGTCAGCAGAAATGGCGCAGTCGCCTGGGAACCTTGGGCAACCCAACCCCCAGCAGATCTGCAGAATTACTGCCGGCTGGGATCCCTTCCAAACCTGCGGCGGGGTTGTTTTCTAGACAGTTGCCGCTACCATTACGCTTTAAGTGTTGCCACCGGAAACTCCCCGGCGGGAAAAGAAGAGGGGGCTGTATCCAAAGTGGGGGATAAGGTCATGTTTCAGCGTATTGCTCTCGGCTCTGCTGCATTGGGATTGCTTCTGGCTATACCCGTTCTCCCCGGCCACGGGTTTGGAGAGCCGCGGGTCGTTCCCGATACCCCGTTCTACTTCGACAACCACCGCTTCGATCGCTACCCAGATGCGGTTGTGGTGCGGGTGGTAAACGGCGACACCTTGGTGGTGCAAATTGAAGGGGAACAGAAGATGCGCCTGATCCGGTTGGCCGGGATCGAGGGCCTCAGACCGGGAGAAAACCCCTTTTACCAGCAAGCTATTGAACTGATGCGAGAGCGCATCCTCTACCGCACCGTCAAGCTGGAAGGGGATAAGTTGCTGCGCAACGTAGATGCTACGGGCTTGGTGGAGGCTTATGTCTGGCTAGAAGGTCATCAGATGAACGCCATGTTGGTGCGCAATGGCCTGGCCCGTATCGTCCCCTACAGCCACAACATCAAGTACGACAGCTACTATGGTGGCCTACAAGAAAAAGCCCAGCAGGAGCGCCTTGGCATTTGGAGCCGCCTCTGAGTTGGTTTTATACTGAACTTCAGTTCTTTAATCTTCAAGGGAGCAGAGAGGAAAGAGCTTCTCCCTTCTCTCCCGTTACTTCCTCTAGGTTATGCCTAGCCTGCCTTGACAGTTGAACCCACTCCAGCCCCCAGGGATCCCAATCGCTGGGTGAGGCGGCTGCCTCTGGTGACCGGCCTTTTGGGCAGCGTCCTTTTGGTTATTAATCGACTGGCCTTTACGCCGGAATTGCTTACCAGCCAGTCCCGTTCAGATGCCTTGGGGATCCTCCTCAGCGCCGTTTTGATCCTGACCGGCCTGCTGTGGCAGCAGATCCAGCCTCTTCCACCCCAAACGGCCCCCCTGCAGGGGATCCCCGGCTGTGATTGGCATCCCGATCTTTCCGAAAGTGAGAAACTGGAGCTGGCTTGGGCCTCCCATACCCTGCTCAGCACCACCGCCGCCCGCACCGTGGTGATCTGGGTGGGTGGGCGAACCCTCCTACAACGGGGGATCCTGGCCAACCCCGGCCAGATGCCCTCCATTCAGCCCAAGAGCGTTTTACAGCGGGTCTTGCAGACGGGGCGGCCTGTGTATTTGGTGGATCTCAAGCTGTTCCCGGCCCGCGCCGAGTTCGATGGCCTGTTGCCCCCCGGATCCCAGGCCGTGCTGTGCCAGCCCATCGGCCAGCGAGGGTGCTTGATTTTGGGGAGCGATACCCCACGCAGCTTCAGCCGGCAGGAGCAAGCCTGGATTGCCGCCATTGCCGACAAGCTAGCAGCCACCCTACTCCCCTCTCCCCCTGGGAGAGGGGCTGGGGGGTGAGGGCTAGGCGGCGCTCTCCAAGCTCACCTGGAACACTTCGCTGAAGGCTTTTTCCACCTTGTAGCCCGAGTCGATGGTCTCCAGAGGATCCTTGCGCAGGCGGTGACGCAAACACAGGCTGATCACCCGACGGATATCGGCGACGGTGACCTCACTGCGCCCCTCTAGAGCTGCCAGGGCTTTGGCAGCCCGGTTGGTTACAATGTCTCCGCGCAGTCCATCCACCTCCAAAGCCGCGCATACCCCAGAGATCTTCAAGCGCAAATCGGGATCCACTGCCACGTTGGGCAAAAGATGTTGGGCTTTTTCGATGCGCTCCCGCAGGCGCTGCTGGGAATCGGCATACTTGGCCAAAAAAGCCTGGGGATCGGCGTCGAACTGGCTGCGCTCCTCCACGATCCGCACCCGCAGGGCAGCATCTCGCACCGTTTCGATCTGGACGAACATGCCAAAGCGATCCAGCAGTTGAGGCCGCAATTCCCCCTCTTCCGGGTTGCCGGATCCCACCAGCACAAACCGAGCCGGATGACGAATGGAAATGCCCTCCCGTTCCACGGTGTTCCAGCCTGAGGCCGCCGCATCCAGCAACACATCCACCAAGTGGTCATCCAGCAAATTGACTTCATCCACGTAAAGGATGCCTCGATTGGCCTTGGCTAGTAGCCCTGGCTCAAAAGCCTTCACCCCCTGAGCCAAGGCCCGCTCAATGTCGAGAGTGCCACACACTCGGTCTTCTGTTGCCCCCAAGGGCAGATCCACCATCGGCACCTGGATCCAAGTGCTTTCCAGCGTTTCTCCCGCCTGCAGGCGCTCCCACACTTGATCGCTCATCAAGTCCCGCTGCCGCGGGTGGCTGTTGAAGGGATCCCCTTTCACCACCTCGATCTGGGGCAGCAGGTCGGCCAAAGCGCGAATGGTGGTGGACTTGCCCGTGCCGCGATCCCCCATGATCAGCACTCCGCCAATGCGCGGGTCGATCACGTTGAGGAGCAAGGCCAATTTCATCTCCTCTTGGCCGACGATGGCCGTAAACGGGAAAACCGGGCGACGTTCCAAGTTCATAGGGGCAATAACCAGCGATTCATCCCCATTATCCCAGAGGCCACTCCCTTCTGGGGGTCAGATAGGCTGGAAAGGGACTGGAACTGGAACCTAAAGACCAGTTTTCGGTCAAATGGAAAAGCAAGCTCAGTTGTCAGCGTGGACGACGCCCTGGGCTTTCACAGAGAGGAGCAGATAGGATCGAAGCCCGCGGGGTTCATCAGAGTGTTGAACCGGCGTGGGGCCGAAAGCTCACAAAAACCCTAGGCAACCTGAGCAACAGTTGGCGGGTGGGGAGACATCAGCGGTGTCAGGCAAAGCAAGTCGGAGACGGTGGACGGCATTTCCAATCCAAAGCGTGGTCCAAAAAGGGCTGGTGGGTTTGATCTGGGTTTGCACTTGGATCCCTGTGCTCACTGTCTCTCTGGCCGTGGCTCAAACCCCCACCACCTCTGTGGTGTTGAGCGATGAGCAGGTAACAATGTACGCCCGTATCGTCTTGGAGATGGAGCCCCACCGGCAAGAGGCCCAAAAGCGCTCCCAAGCCACAAACGACCCAGCCAGCAAAGATCAAATCCGGCGAGAATTCATCCGCACCGCGACCGAGATCATCACTCGCCACGGTATGACTGTGCCTGACTACAACCGCATTACACTCTTGATCCGCTCCGAAGAGGGCAAAGCTTTGCAACAGCGCATTGAGGCCGAAATTCTCCGCCTGCAAAGCGAGGATCCCCAACCGCCAGTCCGATAAAAGTAAACTACCCGACACCCGCGCTATGCGCAGGGTGCGGGCTTTATCCCAATCCCTAGCGGCCCCAGAGGACAGCTAAGTTTCGGAATTTCAGGCGAGTTTACAGTCGCCCCAAGGAGAGAGATTACTTGAGCAGCGTTATGGTCAGCATCCCCTTCCCACCCGCAGTGTCCACACTTGAACGACTTACCATTGCGGTAGGACTTACCCCGCTCAGGGTGGATGTGCAGGCATTTATGGCAGGTCTGACTGGTGTAGGCAGGCGGCACCAGCACCACAGGCACTCCAGCAATGGCAGCCTTGTAGGCTACAAACATCCTGAGCTGGTAGAACGCCCAGTTGTTAGTCCTGCGCCGCTCGGTCTTGCTCCGAGGCTTCTGATTCAGGCGCTCTCGAATGCCTGTCAAGTCCTCAAAAGCCAGTGCCGCACCAATAGCCTGGGCATCCCTGACCAAGGTTTTGCTGATGTTGTGGTTCAGCCATGTCTGGTAGCGCCGTTCTCTCCCAGAGAGCCTTCTCAGCAGCCTCCTAGAGCTGCGAGTGCGTTTGGATTGAACCTTGGCGCGTACACGGCTGAACCGGTCACGGACGGCCTGGATGTGTTCTCCACTCCAAGAGCGTCCGTTGCTAGCGGTGGCGATATCCCGCCTGCCCAAGTCAACTCCGATTACCTTTGGAGTTTTGCCGGTTGGGGGAGTGTCCAGCTCAACAGCAATGTTGATGTAGTAGTCCCCTTGCTTGGTTTTGGACAGGGTTGCACTTGTCGGCTTCTGGCCTCGCAGAAGCGCTATCTGGTAACCACCGATCTTGAGCTTGAGCCAGACTCGCCCGCTCATCAGTGTCACGCCCACGGACTGGTCGGACTCTCGGTACTTAAAAGTATGCGCGTCAAGACTCAGACTGGTAGGCCGGAACTTGTGGACTTGCTTCACCGCCTTGGCATTGCTAATCACCCGACGGAGCGCCTGACAGACGTGGTTGGCTTTCAGCCCCGTTGCTGCCCTTACCGGCCGATAGACCAAGTGGTGCAGCTTGGCGGTGTTCCAGCAGTTCTTTTGTTTGGCAGTATCCAAAATCTGGTTGCAAGCATTCGCAAAGCCCTGCAAAGTGCGGTCAATTTCTTGACGCAACTCTTGTGGGACTATCAGCTTGCAACGTACAGAGATAGTCTGGCTCATGGGCTTATTGTAGTTTATCCAGACTTTTGACCAGCAAAACCTATATGGAGGAGGGCTTTCCTCCCGACACCAAGCCTGCGGCTATGGTGCAGGCCTCCAGCCCGAAAATTTGGTGACTGGGGCCGGAGAATGAAGATAGGCTGGAAGCGAACGTTGGTGTTCATCCAGGCGAGCGGGGGAAAAAGATGAACGAGCCCATGTCGCCGTCAGTACGGGCGGCTATCGAGCGGATGAAGTCTCGTTTGCGCATGACTCGTCGCTTTGGGTTTTGGTTCCAGGCAATCTTGGGGGCGACGGCGCTGCTGCTGTGGTTTGGCTTTTTAATCGGCCAAAATACCGTCTATCGAGATGACTCGCTGGGGGCTGTCATCGCCTTCTGGTTCACCTTGTTTACATTGCTCACCCTGGCAGCCGGTCTATTTTTCAACTGGCGCTACTTGCTCCACGCGGAGCGCCGCTCAGCTTCTGCTGATGCCCTAAGCCAATTGGATTTGCCCAAGCAGTTGCAGTTGGTCACCTATGTCAGCCTCATTGGGGCCTTCCTTGCTTTGATTGGTATGGAAGCCCAAGTGGGCGAGCTGTTGGCGCGCATGTTTTCCCGCACCCAGGCCAACCAGGTGACAGGAGTGCTGCTGCTGGCCGCCAACATCAACGTGACGTTTGCCCACTTCGTCTGCTTGGCAGGGGTTCTCTGGATTACCGGTGTCCTCGACCGCGAACCCTAGCGCCGGATCCCTGGCCCACCTTTGGGAGTCATGTGGACAGTGGCGAGACGGCTTGTTGTTTTTATAGTCGTTTACAGTCGTTCCAGTTCAGGGCAAGACACCTGAGCTACTGTTCGCGCTAGCGGGACGGAGTCCTTGAAAGGCCTTCTGGCACGGTGCATTTAACGTTTTAGGCGTGGGTGCAGTGTCCTAGTTTGAATCGAAATGACCATAAATGGGCAAAGCAAAGAGCCCCCAACTTGGGAGATAAGCTGGGGGAAGCCCTTTAGGTTTGCTTGAGTTTTCTCCAGACCACCCAGGCCTTTGAGACCTTTGCGACCTCAGTAAAAGCAATGGCTTTACTTAAAGCCCACTGCCGCTTGCCAGACAAAAGCCAGCAGGAAAAACAGAACAGGGATGATCGGCAAAATGTCGATCAGCGGGTCAAACAATTCATAGCCTTCCGGCAAACTGGCCAGGAGCACCATCGCTGACATAGCAACAAACCTCAGGGGAAAATGCGGCTGAAGAAACTGCTTCTTTCAGAATTAAAATAGAGCTTAACATCATCCAGCAGGGATCCGGACTAAGTTCAAGAAATGTAAAGGAAGTGGCGACCTAGAGAACGCCAATGTTAGAGAGGCCCAAAACGACCCCCACTCCCAACAAATGGCCAAAGCTGGCAACCCCGATGACTTCCGGCCAGGTCATTCCCAGTACCGGCCCAGTCTCTGAGGCCACTCCAGAGGAGGATTTGAAGCTCAAGTAAGCCAGCCCTGTGCAGAGCAGAATGATCACGGCGCTCAGGGGGGACCAGGGGCTGGTTTGAGCGGTCAGAGCCAACAGCGCAACAACAGGCATCATGGTTTTCGTCCTCACTCAGGTTGACCGACCCTTAGATTACCGCTCCTGCTGGGATCCCCTCGCAATCTGCA
Source organism: Synechococcus sp. R55.4 (assembly GCF_047461935.1). Taxonomy (NCBI): domain Bacteria; kingdom Bacillati; phylum Cyanobacteriota; class Cyanophyceae; order Synechococcales; family Synechococcaceae; genus Synechococcus; species Synechococcus sp. R55.4. The sequence goes on from NZ_JANSIF010000039.1 coordinate 16,350, forward strand.
CATGAATTGCAACAAAACCTCACACTACGGCTTTTCTCTGGCTTCAGGGGCAGTTTGCCGTTGCCGGGATCCTTCGGGAATCCTTGGCCAGGAGAGGAAGGTGCCCCCATGGCTGGGGTTGCGAGGAAAATAAGGCTTGGGCTGAGAAGCTGGGCAGGTCTCTGCCGTATACTAACGAAAGTTAACAAACTTATCTCTTCGATCTCTTTTCGGTGTGATGACTGGGACGCGCTGCCTCGACCCATCCTCTCTGTCTGCACTGTGCGCACCTAAGGATGGCTGCCGATGACTGTTGCTGCTACTGCTGAACCAGCCCAAAAACCTTTCGCATTGCCTCGTGAGCTGTTGGGGCCACCCTCGGAATTTTGGAATCCCACCTTGCTGATGTTTTTGGCTGCGGTGGTGCTTTCGGCCTCTTGCTTTGGCGGGTACGCCTTTTGGCACTGGCCCAAATGGATGGTGTTCTGGCTCAATTTTGTGGCCCTCTATGTTCTGGGCACGGTGATTCACGATGCTTCCCATGGCTCGGCCCACCGCAACCGCTTTCTGAACGAGGCACTCGGACACGGCTCTGCCCTGTTGCAGGGTTTTGTCTATCCCGTCTTTAAGCGGGTACACATGCAGCACCACGCCCACGTCAACCATCCTGAAGACGATCCCGATCACTACGTCTCGACAGGGGGGCCGCTGTGGCTGATCGCGCCGCGGTTTTTCTACCATGAGGTGTTTTTCTTTAAGCGGCAGCTCTGGCGGAAAGGTCGCTGGGATCTGCTGGAGTGGGGCTTGAGTCGGCTGGTGGTTATCCTGACCTTTGGTCTGGCCAGCTACTTCGGCTACACCGACTACATCATGAACTATTGGCTACCCCCTGCCTTTATCATGGGGTTCTTGCTGGGCTTGTTTTTTGACTACCTGCCCCATCGCCCTTTTCAATCCCAAGAGCGGTGGTACAATGCCCGCGTCTATCCCGGATGGCTGACCAACATTCTGCTGTTGGGGCAAAACTATCACCTGATCCACCATCTCTGGCCTTCTGTTCCCTGGTACAAATACCAAGCAGCCTACTGGGCAGCCAAACCTGAGCTGGACGCGCGCAACTGCCAGCAAACGCTGGGGATCTGGGAGAAGGGAGAGTTTTGGGGCTTTTTGTACGATGCTCTGATCGGTCTGCACTGGCACAAGCCCACTTCAGCTCACCCCGCTGCGCCAGCCAATCCAGAATCGGAGGGATCCCCTGCGGATCCACAGCTTGGCTAGCATGGTTTGGCCAACGCTGCAAGTCCCGCAGGTGCTGCTGTTTGTGGAAGCGGCCAGCCTGTTGCAGGACTCTAGCCAGGTTTTGTTGCAGGCCGGTCGGGCAACGGCAGATTTGCCGGAGTTGATCGCAGAAGCGCAGGCGCGGGCCGAAGCCCAGGTGCAGCTCCTTGGGATCCCCGCAGACTTGCGGGCACAGGTGCGAGGGATCCTCAGGTTGACCTCGCCCCAAGAGGTGCTGGCCTACTTGCAGGACTTGCTGGACAGGGGATCTGGCCCGGATTTGGAAGCCTTTTTGGAGCAGGCGGGATCCGCCTCTACAGTGCTGCGCTTCCCCCCCCTGTTGGTGGGGGCTGTGGCTCTGGAGGTGGTGCTGGAGCGGTTGGACTTTTCTCCAGAAGAGCGGGCTGTGGTGCAAGCCCAACGGGATCAATGGGAACAGGCCCTGGCGGAATTGGCCACTCACCACAGGGTTTCCCCAGAGCCGCTCCGGGCCACTGCCGAGACGGTGCTGCGGGCGGCTTCAGCAGAGGAGCTGCTGCAACTGGGTCAGGATCTTTTTCAAGATCTCCAAGATCTCGCTGTTGCTGATTCTAAGCCAGAAGCCGAGCCTCAGGTGGAATTGGCGGGGCCTCTGCTGTTCATGATGGTGGCGGATTACCTGCTGGCCCAAACGGAGTATCCGCTGACCCCGGAGCAGCGGCTGGACTTGCAAACCAATCGCGCCGAGGCAGAAACCCGCTACTTGGCCATGCAAAAGTTGGGCCGCATTGAAAACTTGGCGGAGCAACAGGCTTATATTCGATCTTGGATTGACCAAGCTTCCGTACCGGATTTGCTGCAGGCTTTGGATCGCCTTTTTGCGGCGTGTAAACTACCCGGCTCCGACCGCTAAGCGGTACGGAGCGGGCTTTCAGTAGCCCTGAGCCTGTTCTGCTCTACCAGAGAACAAAACAAGCCCGGACCTCTAGGCTGGTTTACGACAGCCCCCAAGAGCGCAATTACGTTTGCACCATTCAAGTCCGCATCTCCTTCCCATCCACAGTGCCCACACTTAAACTTCTTCCCACTGCGGTAGGATTGCGCAGGATCGGGATGGATGTGTAAACACTTGTGACAGGTCTGCGACGTGTAGGCGGGCGGCACAAGAATCAGAGAAACCCCTGCAACTCTCGCCTTGTATTCCAGAAACTGGCGTAGTTGGTAGAACGCCCAACTGTTGGCCCTACGCCGCTCGGCTTTGCTGCGTGGCTGTTGATTGACCCTTTCCCGGATCCCTGTCAGGTCTTCCAGAGCAATAGCGCTGTTGGTAGCTTTTGCCCTAGAGACAATAGCTTTGGAGATGCGATGATTGACCCACGCCTGAAAGCGTCTCTCCTTGCCAGACAGCCGTTGCAACAGTTCTCTGCATCTGCGCCGCGAACTGCGTGTGCCCTTACTGGCTTTGCGTTGGAGTACCGCCCTCAACCGGGAGTAGTGGTCTCGGACTCTGTTCAACTGCTGTCCATTCCAGTTGTCCCCCTCTGACGTATGGGCAATATCCGTCCTGCCCAAGTCCACCCCGATCACCTTGTCGGTTTCTTGTTGCTTGGGTGGTTTTTTCTCTACGCAAATCTGGATGTAGTAGGAGCCATCCTTCCGCTGGACTAGGGTGGCCGATTTGGGGTTAGAACCAGCCAGCATCCCACGCTGGTAGTTGCCAATGGCCAGTTCAAAGCGCTCTCGCCCTTCCACCGTGGTCAGCGACACCGTCCAGTCTTTTTGACGGAACGAGAAGATGCGTGCGTCGTAGGCGACGAACCTACGCTTGAACTCTTTAACCGGACGGTTGCGCTGTCTCGCCACTTTGCGAGCGCCTGCCACCCGCCTGCACACCTGTTGAGCCAAGTTACTGGACAAGCCAAACCGGGCGCGAATCTCGTAGTAGCAAAGGGATTGCAGTTTGACCGCGTTGACGATCTTCTCCGGCATGTTTTGGTTGACCCAGTTCAATGCCTGTACAAAGGCATCCATCGTCGCGTCCAATTTGGCGGCTTGCGATGGGGACACCTTGAGCTTACAGGATATGGTCAGGACTTGGCTCATAAGTTCATTGTACTTCATCAAAGCGCATTCCTCCCGGCACTGATCCTACGGGTACAGTGCGGGGCTCCTGCGATTTCTAGCTGAACCCAACTCGTGAGGCTCAGGGATCGCCGAAGATTTTGGATCCCCTATGCTGGAGTCAAAGGGATCCCACTTGAGGTGTGAAAGTGGACTGGGGCAGCCTGTTCTGGATTTTTCTGATCTTCAGCTCTTTGCAACCTCTGCTGAACCGTCGTGCCCAAGAGTTCCGGCGCTTGATGGCCATTCGGGAGTTGGAGCAAAAGCGGGGCAGCCGGGTGATTCTGCTCATTCACCGCCAGGAGTCGATCAGTTTTTTGGGGATCCCGGTTTCCCGCTACATCAGCATCGAGGACTCCGAGCAGGTATTGCGGGCGATTCGCCTCACTCCACCCAATACCCCGATTGATTTGATTTTGCATACCCCCGGTGGCCTGGTGCTGGCTACGGAGCAAATTGCCCGCGCCCTGATCCGCCATCCGGCCAAAGTGACAGTGTTTGTGCCTCACTACGCCATGTCGGGGGGGACAATGCTGGCCCTGGCCGCCGATGAAATCGTCATGGATGCCAATGCAGTCCTGGGGCCGGTGGATCCGCAGTTGGGGGGGTATGCTGCCGCCAGTATTCTGCAGGTGGTGGCGGATAAACCCATTGCCGAAATCGATGACCAAACCCTGATCCTGGCGGATCTGGCCCGCAAAGCAATGCAACAGGTACAGAACTTCGTGCGGGATCTCTTGAAGGACGATGTGCCCAAGCGCAAAATTGCCCCCGAACGCATCGAGCCCCTCATCCAGTACCTAACCAGCGGACAAGTTACCCACGACTACCCGATCACCGCCGAAGAAGCCCAAAGGTTGGGCCTGCCCATTTCTACCGAGTTGCCACCCCAAATCTATGCCCTGATGGACTTGTACCCACAGGCCACCATGGGCCGCCCTTCCGTGCAGTACATCCCCATCCCCTATGATCCTCGCCCCTCTCTGCCCAGGGGGGGATCCCGCTCTGGCCTAGGGTGAACTCTTGGCGTAGGCTTCCATAGCTTCCAGGCGCAGCCCCCCTGCCCGGCGAAACAGCTCTTGTCCGGTGTGCAGATGGCGGTCGTCGCAGTTCAGCGGGAAATACTTCAGCTCCTCTAGGGCATCTTCTAAGTGGTTGAGGGCGTAGTAGAGGCGAGAGGCCACTCCCCCCAGGCTGCTGGGATTGGGGAGGCGCCGAAAGATCTGCTGAGCTTGGGCCAGTTTCTGGCTACACTCTTCCAAATAGGTGGCGAAGGACTCCAACAGGTCGGGATCAAAGGGATCCGCCGCCAAAGCATTCAACTGAGGCTTTAGGGAAGACAGCAGGGGCCCCAAAACTCGGTTTAGGGGGGTGTAGACCTGTCGGATCCAGGCTGCACGGGCGATGGCTTCGTGGCTGACGGTTTCACGGGGGGATCCCGTCGGCTGAGGGCAGGGTGAGGTGCGGCTGGAGTGCAATTGCCGGTCGTAGTCGCGGCGAGATTGCGGATCTTTGAGCACCGCGTAGGCAGCGTTGATCTGGCGGATGCGCTCAGCGGTGGCCCGATCTTTTTTGGCCAGCAGGCTGTCGGGATGGTGGTACTTGACCAAACGACGGTAGGCAGACTTGATCTCCTCCGCCGTCGCCCCCACGGAAACGCCCAAAACTTCGTAGTGGGATCCCACTCCCGATCCGCTCTCCATAACCCCTAGGCTTGCCGGAAAGAAAAGAAACTTCCACATTGTACCTGCAGCCTAGAATAAAGGTGAGTTTTCCGGTGCTGCCCCATGTCTTCCGCCTCGCCCCAGGGATCCCCCAACCCTTTCAGTGCCCTCTTGGGGGCCACCATTGCCGTCAGTCTGGGCTACGGTTTTTTTCAACTGCTGCTCTCGATGTTGGCCAAGTTGCCGCCGATCGATGTGGAGATTGGATCGTTGGCCCGTGGAATCAGCATTCTGGTGCGCTACCTGCTGGTCGGTTCCGTTTCCTTGATCGCGTTTATGTTTGCCCTGGTGGGGCTGGGGCTGGCGGCCTACTTTTTGCAATTGCTGGGCGAGCGGCTGACCTCCTCTCGGCGCTGAAGCTGGGGGCTGTAGGCACAACTTCTGGCTGACCCGTTGGGCGTTTGTGATGAGCCGAACTTGCCGGCAGCTTCTCAGCGCAACACCACCTTGGGGGAGAGCAACAAAGTCAGGGATCCCTGGCGGTAGTCAATCCGGCCTTCGGCAAAGCGCACTTGGGCTAGGCCCGCTTTTTTGAGGGTGATCGCGTCGGCATGGGCCGGGTTCAGCCCAATGGCCGTTTGCACCCACAGGCTCAGATCCGGCTGGTGACCGACCAGAGCCAAAGACGCCAGAGGTTCCCGCTCTGCTTGCCAGCGCACCAGGTCAGCAAAACTGCCCCCCGGAGCCAGCGGCTCAAACACCTCCACAGCTTCGGCCAGGTTCTCGTCCAAAAAGATCTCAGCGGTCTGTCGAGCCCTCACCAAGGGACTGGTGAGCAGGAGATCCCACCTCCAGCCCATGTTCTTGAGCTGGCGGGCAACCTTGCGGCAACGCTTGCGACCTTCGTCTGTAAGGGCCCGAAAGGCATCCTCGACTTCTGGCCGGGGTTCCTCGGCTATGCCATGGCGAATAAAATCCACGGCCAATTCCTGTCGGGCAGTCTGCTTTTCTGCCGCCCCCTGATGGTGCTCCGCGCTGCTAACGCGAACGCTCTCCTGTTGTTCAGACCCAGAGACCATAGAACTCCAAAACTCTTCTGTCCTGCCGGCGCGAACGGCACTGTTAAGTAAACCTTGGAATCACTGTAACTCTCACAGAATACTGTGCTCTGTCGGGGGAAAAGCCCGCTCCCTCTACGGCAGCACTTCCGCGACAAAACCAGAGATCACGAAGAAGACGAGGGGTTATGCAAGCGCTGGCTGACCAAGGTGCGCCCCTCCTGAGTGTAGAGCTGCCAGTAGTTCCAGTAGTTGCCAAACACGGACTTCACATAGCCCCGAGTTTCGGGGAAGGGGATCTGCTCCACAAACACATCCGGATCCTCGAAGCCAAAGCGGTTCAGCCATCTGGCCACGTTGCCGGGGCCACCATTGTAGCTGGCCAGGGCCAGCAAGGTGTTGTCTTGATAGGTGCGGTGGGTGTAGTCGAAGTACCAGGATCCCAGGTAGAGATTGTCGGCGGGGTTGGTGAGGCTGTACTGGGCCAGGCCGATCTGCTGGGCAATCCAGCGGCCAGTAGCGGGCATCACCTGCATCAAGCCCAAAGCCCCCGAGGCCGAGACGATCTCTGGCTCAAAGCGGGATTCCTGCCGGATCAAAGCCGCCACCATCAAAGGATTGAGGTTAAATTGCCGTGACCAGTGGGCCAAGCCGGGTTGGGCGTAGGGATCCCCGCTCCAGGAATTGTCGGGGCCCGCATAGTAGTGCAGCGGATAGATGGCCTGCCAGAAATCTTGGCGCTGCCTCAACGTCTCCAGCAGGGGATCCGGCTCTTCGCTGAAGCGCAAAGCAGCCACCTGGTTAATGCCCCGCAGGTGATCTCCAGCGCTGTTGCGCAAAATGCCCGTGACAAAGCGCTCGGCAACGCTCATCTGGCGGGGATCCCGCTGCACCGGAGTTTCGCCCTGCCAGCGTTCCCAGGCCAGTTGGCTGGCTCCCATCAAATGCAGGGTCTGCGTGGCCGCCGAGACCCCCGGCAACGGTTGGCGCACCGGCTGAAAATCCACCTCCACTCTTTTGCGCCCGCTGTAGAAATCCCCCACCGGCCAGCCCAGTTGCACTGCCGACCGCCAGCCGTAGTAGGTGTGGGGAAACTGCCGCAGCACCTGCCGATAGGTTTGCCGAGCCGCAGCGACATCCCCCTGCTGTTCCCGCCATTTGCCCGCCCAGTAGAGCAGTTGTGCCCCCATTTCCGTGTCCCGCTGGGCGGATCCAATCTGTTGAGCTAGGGCGATGGCTTGGCTGAGATTGCCTGCTTGCGCTTGGCTCCAGGCCACCGTCCAGGCGGCGTTGGCCGCAGCTTCGCTGGCCGGAAAGCGATCCCAAAGGGCTTGCCGGGTGGCTTGGGCCGATTGGGGGCTGGCGTTGCGATCATAGAGCTGGCTGAGGCTGAGCAACGCCTCTGGAGCTTCTTTATCTGAGCCGGATCCCACCTGTCGGAGGAGTTCAATTGCCGTCGGCAGGTCGCTCAGTTCCGCCAAACGGCGACGGGTGAGGGAAGCCTCTGGCCCATCGGGGAACTGTGCCAGCAGCGCTTGGTAAGCCGCTCTGGCCTGAGGAAACTCCCGCGAGATCTGGTGGCTGCGACCCCAGCGGTAGAGGTTCTGAGAGGTGGCGGGGGCACGTCCATAGGCCCGGGCAGCTTTGCCGTACTCCCGTTGCTCCCAGTAGGCATCGGCGAGGATCTGCCAGTCGGAAGCCGTGAGGGATCCCTCTTGAGCCTGCCGCCAGCGATCCAGCAACGGCGTTAGCCCAGGGGTTTGCGGGTGATGTTGGGCCAAATCCCGCAGCAGGTCATAGCGGTCGGGATCCAGCTCCAGCAAATGCTTGAGGGCACGTCCGGTCAGCGGATGGGTGGGAAATTGCTGCCGCAGCCGATCCACCTGGTCCATCCCCCAGAGGGCATAGGCAGCGACAGGGCTGTGGGGATATTCCTGCAAAATCTTGGGCCACCAGATCCCTTGGGCTGTTTCCTTGTCCTGCAACTGTTCATAGGCTTGGGCCCTGAGCTTCCAAATCTCTTCCCTCAGAACCGGCAGGCTCTCTTCCAGCCCCTGCAAATGCTTCAAGGCAGATTGCGCTTGGCCGGCCTGTAGCGCTGCATAGGCTTGCAGAAAGGCCACTGTGGAAGTTTGAGGCAGTTGCGCCGGATCCCTGTCTTCTGGTGCAGAGGCCACCTCCGCGGTTTCTGCCCAGGATGAGGTGTAGAAGCCCCAGACGGCCCCACCCAGAGCTGCTCCCGCTGCCAGCACACCGGCAGCCCATCTTATCCAGCGTCGTTTGCTGCCTGTCAGGATCCCCATGCTTTACCTCCCCACCACCTCTGAACTAAGATACTCAACCCGACTGCGTTGAGCCACCGGACGACTCGATACTTGCAACATGGCTGGAAAGCTCACCCAGCAAGCGGTCGCCGAGCATTGGGGCCAGACGATAAGCAGGGAGAGGAGCAGTTCTTTCCTCATTTCCTCAAATCTTCAAATTTCAGACAGCAGTGAAACGGCTCATTTCCCCAATTGCGGGATCCCTGTCGGGCTTTCACTGCGGTACACCTTGGCCCCGACACTGCGCAGCTTTTCGTCAATGGCTTCATAGCCACGGTCGATGTAGTGCAATCCGTGGATTGTGGAGCAGCCTTCAGCCGCCAGGCCGGCCAGCACCAGGGCCGCACCCGCCCGCAGGTCGGTAGCCACCACCGGAGCGCCGGAAAGGGACGGCACCCCTCGGATCAGGGCCACTCGGTTCTTCAGGCGAATATCGGCTCCCATGCGATTCAGCTCGGGAATGTGGTGCATGCGGTTTTCAAACACTGTCTCCTCAATGGTGCAACTGCCCTCGCTCAAGGCGGCCAAAGCCATGATCGGCGCCTGCACATCGGTGGGGAAACCAGGATAGGGCAGCGTTTGAATATCGGTTGCCTGACACAGCCAGCCTGAGCTCAGTTGAGCCGGGGCAATGCGCAGCCGGTTTGGGCCTTCCTCTTCCACCCGCAGCCCCATCGCTTGCAACTTGGCGATCACCGCCCGCAGATGATCGGGAATGACAGGGCCAACCGTGAGGTGAGAGCGGGTAATGGCCCCGGCAATGAGATAGGTGCTGGCCTCGATGCGGTCGGGAATGACCGTGTACTCTGTTCCATGCAAGCGGGGCACCCCTACCACCACAACCGTATTGGTGCCGACACCGCGAATGCGGGCCCCCATGGCTTGACAAAAACGGGCTAGATCCGCCACCTCCGGCTCTTGGGCGGCGTTCTCGATCACCGTTTCTCCATCCGCCAGCGTAGCGGCCATCATCAAGGTCTCGGTGGCACCGACGCTGGGATAGTCCAGGTAAATACGGGTTCCCAACAGTTTACGGGCATAGGCATGAACCACCCCATGCTCGATTTGGACCGTCGCCCCCAAGGCTTGTAGACCCCGCACATGCAGATCCACGGGACGAGACCCGATCGCACAGCCGCCGGGCAAGGGAACTCTGGCCACCCCCAGCCGCGCCAACAGAGGCCCTATGATGAAAAAGCTGGCCCGCAACTGGCTGACCAATTCATAAGGGGCTTGAGAGGTTTTCAGGGAGCTGGCATCCAGGTCCAGGGTATTGCCAACATGGGAAACCTTAACTCCCAGCGTGGCCAGGATCTGCCCCATGCGTTCAATGTCCAGCAGACGCGGCACGTTGTGAATTCGACAGGCCTCAGGAGCCAAGATGGCCCCGGCCATCAGCGCCAAGGCAGAGTTTTTTGCCCCGCCAATAGGGATGTGGCCACTCAGGGTCTGCTTGCCAATGATTTTCAGCACTGGCCCCATCATCTCTGGCGCGGTTGCCATGCCGGTCTGGGGCGGCGTCAGGCCAGGCTCTAGGGGATCCGCCCCGCTGACGCGATTGTCAAAACCTTTCAATCTCCCTCCTCACCCACAAAAAATAGGCGAACCCTTCTCAGAGAATACTCTGGGGATCACAGCAGCGGCTAAACTCGCAAGCCAAATTGGGTGTGAGGAAGAAGTTCCCATGGCTGTGCTTCTATCCTGCAGCAGCGGACAGGGGAGCGGCTAGGCCAGTTCACCAGATGCAGGCTCTCAGCGAAGGCAACTGGGGGGCAGCCCAACAGCAGGGGGCGGTATGATGGATGCTCAGGGGAAGTGCTTGCAAGGAAAACAGGAAGGAGACAGCCGATGATCGCCACTCAAGTCTCTGCCCAAGAGTTGTTTCGGGCCGCCTATGAAAACCGCTACACCTGGGATCCCGCTTTCCCGGGCTACAGCGCCGAGGTCACCTATTGGGATGGGGAGCGCACATTCGTTGGGCAGGTGCGAGTGGGAGCAGACCTAAAGGCCACTGTTACCGGCGTAGAGGATGAGGAAGCTCGAAAAGCCATTCACAACCAACTCTGGGAGATTGCCATTCACCGGGTGCGCCGCAGCTTCGACGAGACCCATGGGAACAATACCTTCCGCTATGGCCAAACCCTGCCCGATGGCACAGTGGAGATCCTGGTGGGGGGCAAAGCAGAAGGGGATCGCTACCACGTGCGCGATAACCAGGTTACTATGGTGCACCGGCATATCCACGGAGTGGTGGTTACCATCCACACCTTCAGCAGCCACGATACCGGCGAAGGCTATCTTTCCCACCGCTACGATTCCGTCTATCACGATCCCCAAACGGGCGAGCAAAAAGGCGGGCGCAGCCAATTCGAGGATCTGTACACAAAAGTGGGCAAGTATTACATCCTCTCGGAGCGGCGTATCCAGACGGAGACGGAAACCGGCCCTGTGGAGAAGCGCTTCACCTTCAGCAACTTGACCTTGCTGGACACTGGGGCGTGAGCGACCCGGCATTGCTCTCTGCGGGGTAGGGGGCCAGCTCTCCCGTTCGTCACTGTTGGGCAGCTACCGGGAGGCTGAGTTCACGCCCTTCTTGGCGGCCAAGCCTTTCTCGATAACGGGAAAGCCGATTTGTAGGCTTTCAAGCTTTGTTGCAGAACGATCCTCCCGGTTAGAAAAAGCAAGAGAGCCTGAGCTATGCTTTGAATATTCTCCCGCCTGCGATTGGCATGGACAACACCACAGCAAGACCCGACCCGGATGCCGAAGCCCCCATTGGTGCCCCTGAACTGATCATTCGCCCCGCCCAACTGGGGGATCTGGAGGCTGTGGAAGAGATTTTGGCGCAAGCCTTTGATGAAGAGTACAGCAGCCGCTCGGTGGATATTCGTCGCCAAGTGCGGCGGTTGCGCCAGTGGTATGGGCCCCTGAAAACCCTGACCCTGTTTCCCAATCGCTTCCAGCACATGTTTACAGTGCATGTGGCGGAGCTGAAGGGCAAGATTCAGGGGGTGATTCAGGTTTCCCCCTTCAACCATTCCCGCAGCACCTGGCGGGTCGATCATATCGCAGTGGCGCCCTCTGCCCAGCGACAGGGGGTGGGATCCCGGCTGCTCAAGCACTGCATGGAGCACTTTCGGGAAGCTCGCACCTGGATCCTGGAGGTGAACATCCACAACAAGGGGGCAATGGCGCTCTACCGGCGCAACGGCTTCCAACCCTTGGCTCAGATCACCTACTGGTCGATTCCAGCCGATATTCTGGCAGCTCTCAGCCAGCACGAGCCCAAATTGCCCAACCTGGTGCCGGTGACCAACCGGGATGCCTATGCCATCTACCAACTGGATACGGGATCCATGCCGGCCACTGTGCGCCAGGTGTACGACCGTGAGGTGAACGATTTTCGCACTAGCCCACTGGATTGGCTTTTGGAGCAGGCCAAATGCGCCATTAGCCAGACGGAGCGGGTGGAAGTGTGTGTTTACGAGCCCGAACGCAAAACCGCCATCGGCTACTTCAACTTGAAGTTGGATCGCACCGGGCAGCAACCTCATGTGGCCAAGCTTACGGTTCACCCTGCCTACACTTGGCTTTACCCCGAACTCATGGCCAAGATGGCCCAGCTTACTCAGGCTCATCCGCCGCAATCTCTGGCCTTGGCCTCCACCGATTACCAGCCGGAACGGGAGGAGTTCTTGCTGAAGCTGGGAGCCCAGGATGTAGAGCGGACGTTGCTGATGTCGCGTTCGGTGTGGCACAAAATCCGCGAAAGCCGCTTCTTTAGCTGGGATAGCGCCTATCTCAACGCGGTGTTGCGGGGATTGCAGGTGAAGCAGCCGGTGCCGGAGCGGTTTGAGGGGCCACCGGAAGGCTGGCTGGAGCACCACTTTCATCCCATCAGCCCAACTGAGCCGGATCCCAGCTCTGGTCGCGTCGGCGGTGCGGAGTCCTCACCAAGGCACTCCAGAGACTCCCAATCTGAGACTTCTCCACCCCCTAGCTAAGGGAGAGAGAGCCCCAATCCTGGCTTGCTTGCACCTTGCGAAAAACGGATGAAAGACCCGAAGGGCAATTCTACTGCGGATCCCTCTTGGCGGGCGCTGATTCAGGCGGCACTGCACCGGAACCGTAGCGATCCCGGTGTGCGGTATTTGCAATTGGCCACGGTGGATCCCCAGGGGCATCCGCGCAACCGCACGGTCGTTTTCCGGGGGTTTTTGGGCGATACCGACCGCATTCAATTGGCGGTGGATAGTCGCAGCGAGAAGATCCGACAAATTGCCCACTGCCCCCAAGCCCAGATCTGCTGGTATTTCTGCAAAACCCGCGAGCAATTCCGCATCGCTGGCACCCTTGAGGCCATCGCCGCCGATCATCCGGATCCCCAGGCCCAGCGCCAGCGGCAGCAGTTGTGGCAACAAATATCGGAAAAAGGACGGCTCCTCTGGTTTTGGCCGGAACCTAAGGGGCTGCTTGCCCCGCCAGAGGCTTTTATCCAGGAGTTGCCGAAAGAGAAAGATCTGCTGCCTCCGCAGACCTTTGTGGCTTTACTGCTGGAGCCAACGGAGGTGGATCACCTACAGCTTAAGGGGGATCAGATCTATCCCCAATTGCGGACGGTGTACGAGCGCACTTCCAAAGGGTGGCAGCGTCGGGCTGTGAATCCCTAAAAGGGATCCAAACTTGCTTAGCTTGGTCTGGAGTGGGGGATCCCTTCTTTCCTTGACGTTCCCCGAAAGCCCAAAGAATAGAGGAATGGACGTGTTAACGTAGCTGAACGATCGTGTTCTGCACGGTGGGGGCGTTATCCTCTGATGGAACTCTGTACGCGTATGGCTGGTCTATCAGGGGTAGGGCAGCAGTTGATGCCTTTTGTCTAACTCGACACGTATCACTTTGGCTTGCAGTGGTCTCGATGTGCGTCTTGATCTGCTCATTCGCTCAGGCTGTTGCCTCTTTTTTCGCCGGCGGCCCATTGCTGAACAGAGCTTTGAGGGGCAAGGGATCCCTAGTGTTGTCTGTCGCTTTGGTTGGGGTAGGGGTTCTCGTGCAGGGATTGAGAGCACAGACTCTGGAGAAACCGACGCTGAAAGCCTTGGAGGATTCCGTTGAGGGGAATGTTGTCCCTGTTCTGCCCTCAGAGCCTGTCTTATCCCCCCAGGCTGCCCCCACCTCCGCCCGCACAGGATCCTTTCGGGTCGGCAATCGCACGCCCCATCCGGTTCGGCTGGTGATCTTGATGCGCAGCGGCGAACGGATGATCAATCCGGAAACGGCCCACTGGGACTTTGCCCCTGGAGAAGGGGGCAGCGAAGGATTGCTGCTGAGCTTGGGAGAAGAACCGCTGCAAATCGGCCCCGGAGACATTGTGGTGGCTTTCGCCTTGGATGGAACCCGCCGCTATTGGGGGCCCAATGTGGTGGGAGAGTCTCTGGCCCCGTTTTGGGATGGGGAGAGCGGCTCCTGGTCGATGATCTTGCAGCCTTAGGGTGCTGATACATTTACGCTGAACACTGCTGAACATCACTGTTCAACTATGCAGCGATAGCATTCTGTTTGTTTCCAAC
>NZ_JANSIF010000040.1:0-30098 GCF_047461935.1 Synechococcus sp. R55.4
GGCCAGGAACTTCTTGAGTTTTCTCTATCTCGTCAGTGCTCTCTTTTGGCTCAAATGAAAGATCAACACAACCTAGGGGAGTCCAGGTTGTCCCCACACACGTGGGGGTGAACCGCAGTTGCGACCGCTGGCCGGACGGCGTTCCTTGTTGTCCCCACACACGTGGGGGTGAACCGTCTCCGGGTATTGCTATGGGGGGTGTAGTAATCGTTGTCCCCACACACGTGGGGGTGAACCGTATGAACAAGGCGACAACAGACACCAAAGAGCTCGTTGTCCCCACACACGTGGGGGTGAACCGAAGGATGCTCTGCTGATGCCTAGGGCCTCTATTGTTGTCCCCACACACGTGGGGGTGAACCGTATAACCCAAAAGTATTTCAGGCTTGGCTGGCCGTTGTCCCCACACACGTGGGGGTGAACCGCATTCTTGCGGGTAGGGAAACACGAAAACTGCAGTTGTCCCCACACACGTGGGGGTGAACCGTATTTTCTTTCCCCCATAGCCTACCTACTCCACGTTGTCCCCACACACGTGGGGGTGAACCGCACATCTTGGTCAAAGGGATTCTCTTTCAGCTGCGTTGTCCCCACACACGTGGGGGTGAACCGAGAATTGGAAGAATTGGGTTATGTCGGTTATATGTTGTCCCCACACACGTGGGGGTGAACCGGATCTGGGAATCGTCTCTATATCCCCATCCGACCGTTGTCCCCACACACGTGGGGGTGAACCAGTTGGCCCTGAGAATAATTGCGTTAGGCGCTAACGTTGTCCCCACACACGTGGGGGTGAACCGTCCAGTCTCAGCCGGAAACCTACAAAACCTCGCCGTTGTCCCCACACACGTGGGGGTGAACCGCGCAAGACTGTTGTCTATGCGCAAGACTTTGCGTTGTCCCCACACACGTGGGGGTGAACCGTGTCGGTTACACCACCAGTCCGCCGGCTGTTAGGTTGTCCCCACACACGTGGGGGTGAACCGGGCCAGTGCTTCGAGTGTATTCGTAACCTGAGACGTTGTCCCCACACACGTGGGGGTGAACCGGACGCACCAAATCCTGCGGTTGCCTGAGAGACGAGTTGTCCCCACACACGTGGGGGTGAACCGCAGGCCAACATCCTGCGGGCAGACGTGACGGCGCGTTGTCCCCACACACGTGGGGGTGAACCGATCTCCAGGGAGAGTACTACACCCGTTACCAACGTTGTCCCCACACACGTGGGGGTGAACCGACTGTTGGGTCAGCGGTAATCGCCAGGGATCCGTTGTCCCCACACACGTGGGGGTGAACCGAACGGCGTGGGGATGACTGGGATCCCCAGCTGAGTTGTCCCCACACACGTGGGGGTGAACCGGGTAGAAAGTTTCCTTAGAGTCTCAGCCTATATCGTTGTCCCCACACACGTGGGGGTGAACCGAGCAGCCTTCTCGGCCCTTCCAACGGCCCCTGCGTTGTCCCCACACACGTGGGGGTGAACCGTCTCACAGTATCGGAGGAGCAATGGGATAGCTAGTTGTCCCCACACACGTGGGGGTGAACCGTCGAAGGCAGAGCAGCGTCCGGGCGGGGTGAACGTTGTCCCCACACACGTGGGGGTGAACCGTCTAGCATGGCCCGTCTTGGGTGGCGGCTGGCAGTTGTCCCCACACACGTGGGGGTGAACCGCATGGCAGTCTTCTCTGGGGTTAGAGGGATCCCGTTGTCCCCACACACGTGGGGGTGAACCGGCACTGGGAGTGCAAGTGAGGATAGTGCCTCTGCGTTGTCCCCACACACGTGGGGGTGAACCGCCTGTGGGGTTACCGCCGACGGCCAGTGGGGGCGTTGTCCCCACACACGTGGGGGTGAACCGTTCTCTACTCTTACTTGGACAACCTCCCAGTCTAGTTGTCCCCACACACGTGGGGGTGAACCGACATGTTCGCTTTGGGCTTCGCCGAAGCAAGTCGTTGTCCCCACACACGTGGGGGTGAACCGGGCATGCGGCGCTACGCGCCGTGCTGCGCACCGTTGTCCCCACACACGTGGGGGTGAACCGGGCGATGGTGCGTCGGCAAGACCGGCAGGGGCACGTTGTCCCCACACACGTGGGGGTGAACCGATTTACGTTTGCTCTGGTGAAGGAGCATTTGAGTTGTCCCCACACACGTGGGGGTGAACCGCTCTGGGCGTAGCGGATCGTCCCCCAGGTTCCACGTTGTCCCCACACACGTGGGGGTGAACCGATTGAGCACGTCCTCGTGGCAGACTGTGAGCAAGTTGTCCCCACACACGTGGGGGTGAACCGAGGGATCTCCAGATCCCGACGTTGGAGGAGGGACGTTGTCCCCACACACGTGGGGGTGAACCGGAGAAAGAGGCCCAGCTGCAGGCCGAGGTCGAGCGTTGTCCCCACACACGTGGGGGTGAACCGGCCGGGGATCTGCTCCAGGTCGGTGACAACCCAGTTGTCCCCACACACGTGGGGGTGAACCGCACCTTCACAGGGCTAGTCAGGTCGGTGCTGATCGTTGTCCCCACACACGTGGGGGTGAACCGGTAGGTGGTGCGTCGGCAAGACCGGCAGGGGCAGTTGTCCCCACACACGTGGGGGTGAACCGTTTGCTGCAGATACAGGTGACCAGGCTGCAGTAGTTGTCCCCACACACGTGGGGGTGAACCGTCCGTCGGCACTGTTCCCCCGGCCACCTTAACGAGTTGTCCCCACACACGTGGGGGTGAACCGCTGATTGCAGCAGTGCCCAACGACATGACTTTCGTTGTCCCCACACACGTGGGGGTGAACCGTACGACGGGCGCACCATCATGAGCACATGGAAGTGTTGTCCCCACACACGTGGGGGTGAGCGGATCTCTCGCCCGCCGCGGGCCAGCTCCACCAGCGTTGTCCCCACACACGTGGGGGTGAGCGGCAGAGAATTAAGACAATCTCATGTCTACCGGGATCCCTGAATGGGATGGGTAACACTGAAACTAGGTCGCAGAAGCGGCGCGTAGCGCAATCTCAAGGAGCCGAACATGAGCAAGAGCTTGCTGGAGCAATTGCGACAGATGACTGTCGTGGTCGCCGATACGGGTGATATCAACGCCATCGAGAGCTTTAAGCCTCAAGATGCCACCACCAACCCCTCATTGATCACGGCTGCAGCCCAAATGCCTCAGTATCAGGGCATTGTCGATGAGACCTTGCTCAAAGCTCGCCAAGAGGTGGGATCCAAAGCTGAGCCGAAAGCCGTGGTGGCCCATGCCATCGATCAATTGGCGGTAGCCTTCGGCGTGCGCATTTTGTCCATCATCCCTGGGCGTGTCTCGACCGAGGTGGATGCCCGCCTCTCCTACGACACGGAAGCTACGGTCGCCAAGGCCCGCCATCTGATCGAGCTGTACAAGGCAGCAGGAGCGGATCCCAGCCGGGTGCTGATTAAAATTGCCTCGACTTGGGAAGGGATCCGAGCTGCCGAGATCCTGGAAAAAGAAGGGATCCATTGCAACCTCACCCTGTTGTTTGGCCTACACCAGGCCATCGCCTGCGCCGAAGCGGGGGTGAAGCTGATCTCGCCCTTTGTGGGCCGCATCTTGGATTGGTATAAGAAACACACGGGCCGGGAGAGCTATCCCCCTGCCGAAGATCCGGGGGTGCAATCGGTAACCCAGATTTACAACTATCTGCGCAAATACGACTATCCGACCGAGGTGATGGGGGCCAGCTTCCGCAACATCGGGGAGATCATCGAGTTGGCCGGCTGTGATCTCCTGACCATCTCGCCCGCCTTGCTGGCGGAGCTGCAGAACACCGAGGGTTACCTGGAGCGCAAACTGGATCCGGAAAAAGCCAAGAAAATGGACATCCCGCGCCTGGTGATGGATCGAGCTACCTTCGACCAGATGCACCGGGAAAACCGCATGGCCTCAGAAAAGCTGGAAGAAGGGATCCAGGGCTTCTCCAAGGCGCTGGAGGTGTTGGAAAACCTGCTCACCGAGCGGCTACACAAGCTGGAGGGCAACAAAGTGGTGATTACCCATGCGGCCCAAGACGTGTTTCGCGTCTACGACCTGGATGGGGATGGCTACATTACCCGCGAGGAATGGATGGGGGCGGATCGCGTCTTCGATGCCCTCGACACCAACCAAGATGGCAAGATCACCCCGGAAGAAATGTTGGTAGGGCTGGGGGCAGCGGTTTACCTGAGGTAGGATGCTTCCCCACTCCCAAAATCCGACCCAAGGCCCCAAGGGGGAGCGCTTTCGCCACATCGGAGATGGGGTTGCCGCCCTGGAGGCACAAGCCCGCCTGTGGATTGCCCAGCGTTTGCAGGGGATCCCTTACAATCCGCCACCGGGGCCGACAGCCAGGCAGGTGCTGCATTGGATCGAGACGGATCTGCTCCCTCGCCTGCAGCAAACTCCCCAGGAGCTGGATCACCTGCTCCAGGGGCTAAACGGCGGCTACGTGCCCAGCGGCGCTTCCGGCGCCCCCACCCGAGGCCGGGTGGATGTGTTGCCCACGGGGCGCAACTTTTACTCGGTGGATATCCGCGCCATTCCCACCCCAACGGCCTGGCAAATTGGCGCGCGAGCGGCAGAGCGGGTGGTGGAGCGCTACGTGCAAGAGCAAGGGGAGTACCCCCGTCGTCTGGGGCTATCCGTCTGGGGAACTTCCACCCTGCGCACCGGCGGCGACGATTGGGCCGAAGCCCTGGCCCTGCTGGGGGTGAAACCCCGCTGGGATGGGGGACGGGTGGTGGATATCGAGATCCTGCCCGTGGCCGTTTTGGGGCGTCCTCGGGTGGATGTGACCTTGCGCATTTCCGGCTTCTTCCGCGATGCCTTTCCCAACTTGATTGCCCTGTTTGACCGAGCTGTGCAGGCCGTGGCCGATCTGGAGGAGCCGGAAGCCGATAACCCCTTGCGAGCTCAGGTGTTGGCCGATACTGACTACTGGCAACAGCAGGGGATCCCACCGCAAGCAGCAGCGGAGCGGGCGCGGCTGCGCATCTTCGGCTCCAAGCCGGGGGCCTATGGGGCCGGCCTACAGGGGCTGATCGAGGCGCAAAACTGGGAAACAGAAGCGGATCTGGCCCGCGCTTACCTCAACTGGAGCAGCTACGCCTACCGGGCTGAGGCTGAAGGACAACCCGCCCCCGAAGCCCTGCGGCGGCAATTGGCCCACCTGCAAATTGTGCTCCACAACCAAGACAACCGCGAGCACGACCTGCTGGACTCCGATGACTACTACCAGTTTCAAGGGGGGATGGTGGCGGCAGTGCGGGCACTCCAGGGCCGCAACCCCCAGATCTACTTTGGGGATCACGCCCGCCCCCACAACCCTAAAATCCACACCTTGGCAGAAGAAATCGACCGGGTCTATCGCTCCCGCGTGATCAACCCCAAGTGGATTGCCGGTGTTATGCGCCACGGCTACAAAGGCGCTTTCGAGATGGCCGCCACCCTGGACTATCTCTTCGCCTACGATGTCACTACCCACGCTGTGCCGGATTTCATGTACGCAGGGCTGGCCCGCGCCTACCTATTGGATCCCCAAGTCCAGGAGTTCCTGCGATCCCACAACCCTTGGGCGCTGCGGGACATGAGCGAGCGACTGCTGGAAGCCCACCAGCGGGGCTACTGGCAAGAGCAGGCCCCAGAGCTGCTGCCCCAGATCGAAGCCTTGATGCTGGAGATGGAAGCCTACCTGGAATCCTGCCCCCCTGTGGCGAAAGAAGGTTAAGTTCTGCTAAGCTTTTCTCATCCAAACCAGTTGTGGAGGGATCCCAGGCCATGAGCAAAGCCGAGCTGTTGCGGGAGATTCTGGGGCCGCTGCTGGAAGACTACCGCTACTGGTTTGAGCGTTCTCGCCGCTTTTTGCAGGAAGAGACCCTGGAATTGATCAGCCCAGAGGAGCAACAGTCCTTGCTGGAACAGGTTCTGGCCGCTCAAGCGGAGCTACAGGTGGCCGAAGCGCTTTATCAGGCGTCCGATCAAGAGGTTGGCATCGACCCTGGGCTGATGGCAAAATGGCATCGCCTGCTGATGAAATGTGCCGAATTGGGCCGTCGATTTCGCCAGATTCACCCCTCCTCTGACCTGTGATGCTGCAGATTCTCTACCTCATCGCTTTTGTGGCCATTGCCTTTTTGGCCCTGCGCAACTTGGTTGCCAATGTCATCACGTTGGGCGTGGAAGAGCGCAAGACCTCTCCCCGTCGCGCCCGCCAGCGGATCCCTCACCCAGAGCTGCTGGATGAAGATGGCAACCTCACCGAAGAGCCTCTGCTGGTGATTCGCTCGGCCAGCTTGGAAGAAGCCCGCAGCCGTTTGGAAGATCTCTATTCCGGCTCGCCGGACGAAGACTAGGGGAGTTTCTTGGGCTTCCTCTCTTGGAGGGGCTGCAGTAGCCTGGAAAGGTGCCGTGCGCCATCTGCCCAAGCGTCTGGTGGGCAAGTCAACCGAGATGGGATCCGACTTCAACGTGGAAGCCGTACTGGAAGCGGTGCTCAGCAAGCTGAAGGTTTTGGCGGAAACGGGACAAACCTTTGGCCAGCCGATCACCATTGGCGAGACGATCATCGTCCCCTACATGTCCCTACATTTCGGCTTGGGTGGGGGAGGGGGCAACTTCGGCAAAACTGCTTCTGGCTTTCGCGGCAACGGCGGGGATCCGGCCAGCCTGTTCGGGGGAGCAGGGGGCGGGGTGCGCATCGAGCCGGTTGGCTTTCTGGTGATTCGGGGGGAGCGGGTGGAGCTGCTGACCACCGCCCAGAAGCCCGACCAGTGGAACCAACTCAGCGAGGCCTTGGTACCCCTGTTGCAGCAGTGGCTGCAGACTCGTGCCGGGATCCCATCCGACCGGCCCGGCTAGCCGCGAATGTGAAGGCGGGATCCCTGGGGAGAGGGCTGTACCTCGATGCGGTGGGGGAAAGCATCCTGCAGGCTGGGGATGTGGGTGATCACCAAAATGCAGGCAAAGTCGGGGGCGATGGCGTTGATGGCGGCCAGCAGTTGGGCGCGTCCGGTGGCATCCTGGGATCCAAACCCCTCGTCGATGAGCAGCGTTTGCAGATCGGATCCCGAGCGCTGGGTGAGCAGGCGGGACAGGGCCAGGCGAATGGCGAAGTTGATGCGGAAGGCTTCTCCGCCGGAGTAGGTCTCGTAGGGGCGGGTGCCGTGGGGATCGGCGATGAGAATGTCGAGGGTGTCGCAAGAGCTCCGTCCGGCTACCGAGAACAGCTTGGCCGGTGAGCAATAGCGTCGCCCGGAGCGCTGGGTTACAAATTGCAGGTGCAGGCGGTGTTGGGTCAGGCGGGCCAAGATCTGGTTGGCCTGGGCTTCCAGCTCCGGCAGGACATTTTCGACGATCAGGGCGGGGATGCCGTTGCGACCATAGGCATTGGCCAGCTCTTGGTACACCTGCTGCTGGCGGCGGGCCTGCTGCAGTTGTTGTTCCAGCTCGGCTTGCTCCGCCTGCTGTTGAACCGCCTGTTGTAGCCGTTGCTGGGCAGCCCCTATCTGAGACAGCACCTCATCCAGTTGCCGGCGGCGCTCCTGCAGGGTTTGGCGGATCTCTTGTAGGCGGGCTGAGGAAACGCTGGGTTGCTCGGCCAGTTGTCGGTGAAGCTGTTCCAGCTCTTGGGTGGCTTGGGCAAAGTGCTGGCGGCTTTCCTGCAGGCGTTGGGATAGGGCTTGGGTGCGGGCTGCCACCTCCGGCAGTTCCTGGCGGGCCACCTGGAGGGCTTGCAGGCGCGCGGGCCAGAGCTGCGCTTGGGCCAGTTCGGCTTTCACCTGCTGGTGCAGGGATCCATCGTAGCCCAGGTGGTTTAACGCCTGTTCCACCTGAGCCAACCGCTCCGCCAGGGGAGAATCCGATCGCGCTAGCGGGACGGAGTCCTTGGATCCCACCTGTTGCAGGGTTTCCAGTTGTGCCTGTAGGGAGGCGATTTGCTCCCATAGGTGAGAGCGGCGCTCCTGGGCCTTGCGGAGTTCCTGAGAGCGGCCCAGTGCCCAGCGCCAGCGCTCCAGTTCTCCCCGTTGTAGGGCGTGCTCGCGCTCGTCATAGCCCAGTTGTTGCAGGGCCTGCTGGATCTGCTGGAGCTGTTGCCGAGCTTCTTGAGCGTAAGCTTCCCGGTCAAGGATTTCCCTCAACTCTGCCGCTTCTGCTTGCCAGAGCTGGATTTGCCGGCGGCGTTCCTGCTCGGCTTCCCACTGCTGTTGCAATCGCCCTTGCAGATGCAGGCGCTCATCCCAGGTGGCCAGTTCTTGGCTGAGACGGCGGTATTCTGCTTGCAAGAGTTCAATCTCCCGGTCGGCCACCGCCAGTTGTTCGCGGATAACAAACAGTTCGCCGGCAATTTCCTCTTGACGCTCGCGGTGTTTTTTCAGCACCACATCCCGCAGGCGCGGGCTGAGGGGACGGGCGCAGAGGGGGCAAGTCCAGTTGCGACGGCGTTGCGGAGCCATAAAGCCGGATCCCTGCGGCTCTGCTGTCGGCGTTGCAGGGGGTGGCTCGGCAGGCTGGCCGACAGAAGATAGGGCCGGGGATCCCTCCTCTTGTTCTGCTGCCTCCTCGACAAGGGCTGTCACTCTTGCCAAAGTGGGGGTGACCTGATCTCGTTCGCTGCGCGGAGCACTTTGAGCGGAAAACACCTCTTGACCTTCCTCCCAGGTGGTCACCAACAGGCGGCAGCGTTCTTCTTCCTGTTGCCACTGTTGCTGGAGAACCCGCTGGCGTTCCTGGAGCTTTTGCACGAACAGCCGCCGTTCTTGGACTTTTTCCAACACCCGCTGCTGGTAGAGACGCCGTCGCTCCAGCTCTGCCAAGGCGGCCTCTCCTTCGGCGATTTTCTGCTCCAGTTGCTGCTGCTGTTGGGCTAGAGTTTCCTGGCTTTGTAGTTGCTGGCTGAGAAGCTGAACGCGGGCTTGCAGGCGTTCCCGCTCGCGGCGGATTTGCTCTTGCCAATGCTGTTGCTGCTGGAGAAGGACGGCGGCTTGAGCTTGGGCTTGGTTCAGGGCCTGGAGACGCTCTTGAGCTTGCTGGTAGTGGCGCAGGCCGATTTCGATGCGCTCCTGTTCTGCCAGCAATTGGGCATCGGCTTGGGCCTGGGCTTGGCAGGTGGCCAACTCCTGTTGCAGCCGTTGCATCTTGCGCAGTTGCTGCTGTTGCTGCTCTGCTTGCTGGGCTTGCAGCTTTTGGCGTTCTTGGAGCAGATGCTGCTGTTGCTCGAAGAGGTGGTGGAGATGGCGATCTTGGGCCATCAGGGCTTGGTAGCGTTCGTAACCCGCCAGGATGTCTTCACTCTGGGCGATCAGCTCTTCCAACTGGAGCAGGTGCTGTCGCTGGGCACGCCACTGTTGCTCGGTGTGCTGTAGGTTGGTGCCGAGCTTTTGCAAGTGTTGGGTAAGGTGTTGGTGGCGCTCCTGCAGGATGCAGCGATGTTCGTAGAGGCGCTCTAGGGCTTGCAATTCCTGCTGTTGCTGGGCTAGGAGCTGCTGCAGATGAGTTTGTCGTTGTTGGAGTCGCTCCAGCTCGGCTTGGATTTGGCCAACGTGGGCCTGTTGTTGGTTGAGCTGCTGCAGGCGCTCTTGGAGCAGATCGGCTTTGAGTTTGGCACTGCGCGCCTGTTCCCGGCAGCGGTCGGCCAGCAAATCGTACTGCCCCAACTTGAGCATGTCGGCCAAGATCTGCTTGCGCTCGCCGGGACGCTTCAGAGTGAAGGCATCTGCTTGTCCTTGTCGCAGATAGGCGGAGTGAATAAAGGTCTCGTAGTCGAGGCTGAGCTGACTTTGAATGGCCTGTTGGGTGGCGCGCATGCCGCGGCGGGTCAAGCTACGCCAGCGAGGTTGGCCGTCGGTTTCTCCGGTTTGAATTTGCCACTCCAGGGATCCCTCGCCCGATAGATGACGGCTGCGCAGGATGCGGTAGGTTTGTCCTCGGGAGCGGTAGATCACCTCTACCCAGGCTTCGCTGGCCCCCTTGCGGATGAGATCGCTGTCATTGCTAGCCCGGCTTTGCCCCCAAAGGCCCCAGGTGAGGGCGTCGAGCAGGGCGGACTTGCCTGCCCCATTGGGGCCACAGATACAGGCGGTGTGGATCCCGCGCAGATCCAAAACGGCGTGAGCGTAACAGAGAAAATTGTGCAAGGTTAGGCGAACCGGGATCACGGAAAACTCTGAGGGGCTCTGGTTGCCAGAAAAAATGGGGTTGAATTATTTAATCCAGAGTATCGCGATAGCGGTGCGGAGCATCTTGAAGTTCTTGGCAGGATCCCAAGTCTTACCTACTTTTTGGGGTCGCGTTGGTGGCGCAGAGCGCTTGGGAGATGCCCCTACTTTTGGGAATAAGCTGCTGGCCTGGGATCCGATTGCATTAGCCGCTGACACAGTTGGGCAATCTGGGTGGGGCTAGCCTCATCCAGCCAGCGGTGAAAGGCTTGGGATTCCTGAAGGCGGCCCATCAGCAGCGTGGGGATCTGCTCCGGACTGTCCAGTTCCGCCAGCCACTGCCGGGGAAAGCCGGTTGCCGCAGCCAGCTCGTCGGGATCCCGTTGGCCTGCCTGCCACTGTTGCATCAGCCAGTTGACTCGGGCGGGGATCTGCTCCCAGGGGGAGGCAGAAGCGGCCAGGATCAGGGTTCGGGGCTGTACCTGTTGCAGCAGTTGTGCCAAGTCCGCCGGTAGCCAGGGCCAGCGGGCCAGTACCAGCTCTTTCCCTTTGGGTGGTGGAACAAAGTTCTCGGCCTCCTGCCCGTCGTAACAGATGGCCCCCTGCTGCGAATCCGGCAGGGGTTTCTGCCGAAAATCTTGGATCTGTAGGCGAGGGGCGGAAATGGTGGGTGCCTGCCACTCTCCCGCAGGGCGCACCGCCAGCACTTTGCCCTGCCAAGGCTGTCTGCCCCGGTCATCCGCCTCCAACTGTAGGGCGATGTCCAAAGCCTGGCATTTTTGCCAGCGCTCCAGCTCTTCTCCGGCTTGCCAAAACCACAGGGTACGGGATCCCAGCTCAAACTTCAGGTGGCGACCATTCTGAGAAATCCCCAACTTAACGCTGCCGCAGCGAACATTCATCAGGGCTACGACGGGGTTGGGGTTGCCGTGCCCAAAGGGCTGCAGAAGCTGCACCTGCCGATACACCTCATCCAGCTCTGCCACCCCGTCCCGGCCCTGAGAGGCCAGAAGCTCCCAATCGATGACGATCTCCACTGCTAAGGTGCGAGCCTGGTGATCTGGGCTGACCCGCGCGGCCAGCTCCCGCCGCAAAGCCAGTTGTACGGCGGCCAGGCAAGAGAGAGCCACTTGGATCCCGGCTGCCATAGGGTGTCCACCTCCCCCCAGCAACAGGGGGCGCACAGCCTCGATGGCCTCCACCAGGTTCACCCCCGGCAGGGAACGGCCCGACCCATAGCCCCGTCCCGCCGCTTCGTCTTTGGCGATCAACACCGTTGGGCAGTGGTACTGCTCCACCAAGCGCGCCGCCGCGATCCCCAGAACCCCTGGGTTCCAGCCGGCTTCGGCCAAAACAATGGCTCCTTCTCGGGCCAGATCCATGCTCTCCACCTGTTGGCTGGCCTCTTGGATCACCTGCTGGGTGAGGTGCTTACGCTCCTCATTGAGGGCAACAAAGTGCTGCACTAAGGCCTGGGCACGCTCTGGATCAGGGGTGGTCAGCAGCTCCACCGCCAGGCTGGCATCTTCCAGACGGCCAATTGCATTCAGCTTGGGAGCAAGGCGAAAGCCAACATCTTGGGCTGTTGGCAGCACGGATCCCTTGGGTTGGGCCTGATCCAACAAGGCCCGCAGCCCCAGCCGCTGGGTATTGGCCAGCACCGGCAGGCCCCGCTGCACCAAGTAGCGGCACTCCCGCTGCAACACCGCCACATCGGCCACAATTCCCACCGCCACCAAATCCAGGTGCTGCTCGACACCAGGGATCCCTAGGGCTTGGTAGAGCGCCTCCGCCAACTTGTAGGCCACTCCCACCCCCGGCAAGAAGCGCAGCGGATGTTCAGCCGGCAATCGCAAGGGGTTGACCACCGCATAGGCAGCGGGCAAGGGATCTGGCAGCATGTGGTGATCCGTCACGATCACATCCACCCCTTGGGCTTGGGCCATGGCAATTTCGGCGGTATTGCCCATGCCGCAATCCACCGTCAGGATCACTTGACAGCCCTGGGCCAGCACCTGCTGCAGCCGTTGAGGGTTGAGGCCGTGCCCTTCGGTACTGCGCAGCGGTATGGTGAACTGGACTCGGAAGCCCAAGGGTTGTAACGCCGAGAGCAGAAGACTGGTGCTGGTGACACCATCGCAGTCAAAGTCCCCCCAAATGCACAGGGTCTCTCCCCTTTCCCGCGCCTGTAGCAGCCGTGCCACCGCCCGCTCCAGATCCGGCAGGGATCCCGACGGTGTGGGGGAATAGTGTTCGGGATCCGCGAAGGCCCGCGCTTGCTCCCAAGTGTGCAGACCCCGCAGGGCCATCACCTTGGCCGCATACTTGCCGTATTCCCGGCTCAGTTGCGGATTGAACTGGGGGGGAGTGGGCAGCAGCTCCCAGCGGTGCGGAGTATCTTCGCGCCAGCCGTAATCCATGCAAGCTAGGCCGACCCCTTGGCCGACAAGAGTAGAACTTCTCAGGAGCCTATCAAAAACGGCCCAGGGGGGAAATGGATCCCAGAGGAAAGGGCTGGGGATGATGGGCTACCTTGAACCCTACTGGCAGCAGTGAGAAGCCACACAGCAGGCGGAAGGGTGCTCGTGATTGTGGGTGGCACAGGCTTCGCTGCAGTAGAGTTGGCCTTCGTAGCGATAGCCTTGGCTGCTCTCGAAGCTGCAGTTGCAGTGTTCACAGGCGCAACGGACAAGGGTGCTGGTGGACATGATTTTTTTCTCCTTCTTTCCTAGGGATCCTCTTGTCGAAGATCCGCGTCTCTACACCCTAGCGGTTGCTCAGCAACGATGCTGAAACAAGAATCAGACTCATTTGCGTCTGTAGCCATTCCAAATCACGGCAACACTCCCCTCTCCCTTTGGAACAGAGGCTGGGGGTGAGAGCCCGGGAAACCCTCTCAGATGGATTTGACCGGTCTGCGCGCCCCTTTCATAGCCCTACCTGTCCTCAGTTCCCAATAGGTGCTCGCCAGATCCGGCTGAGGTTAAGAGAATCCCATAGCCCCCCAGCCCATCATTGACTATGATGCGGGCGTGAGGTGTGAATAAGTACCTAAACGATGGCAACCCAACGCATTTGCTTTGCTCAAGTCTCAGATGTCCACCTGATGCCCGAGACAGGGTGCCGCTGTTGGTGGATGTCGGATTCCCCTCGCCGCCAGTTGGAAGCAGCCGTTGCCCATCTCAACCAGGTGCCGGATCTGCACTTCGTGGTGTTTACCGGAGATTTGGTGGATCAAGCGGATCCGGAGAGCTTTCAATCTTTCCAGGAGATTGTTGCCCAACTGCGGGTGCCCTATTACCTCAGCCTGGGCAACCACGATATCGACACCCTAGGGAGAAAGGGACGCTTTAACCGGGATCAGTTTATCCGTTGGTGCCAAAGCCAATTTCCCCTGTCCCCGGCTCCCACCGGTTACGTCGATTACAGCCTTTCCCCTCTGCCCGGGATCCGCTTGATTGCCCTCGACGCCAGCTTAGGACGCTTCCCTTTACCTCAGGGCGTGCTCCGCCCCTCCCAACTGCACTGGCTGGACGAACATCTGCAAACGGTGCCGGAAGAATGGCTGATCCTACTGATCCATCAGCCGCCCTTCATTGCTCCCACCCAAATGGACGCGGTTTTGTTTCGCAAGTACCGGCTCCTCAGCGAACCAGCCTCGGCGCTACACGCTCTCTTGGCCCGTCACGGACGGGTGGTGGCGGTGCTGAGTGGCCACCTGCATGTGCCGAAGGTGTATGTCCGCGATGGGATCCCCTACCTGACAGCACCTCCTCTAGTGGGGCCGGTTTCGGCTCTGCGGGTGTTTGAGCTGGACGTGAACCCACGACGAGGGGTGTTGCGCTACCACTGGGTTAAGTTGCCGGAGTTGGATCCCAGCCCCCTCTGGCACGGCTTGGTGATGGGGATCCGACGGGATCGCTGGGGACAAATCCCTCTCCGGGCCAAGGGATCCCGCTCTCTCCCTCTGCCCGCTGCCGCCTGGTAATCAAAACCCCTAAAGCTTGACCGAATTAGTGTAGATTAAAAAAAGCAAAAATCGTCGAGTTCGGTGTCTTCCCCCTATGACAGCAAGCCTTTCTCCTTCTAGCCGCTGGGAGCTGGCGGCTCAAGCGCTGCGGGAGCAGTATCAACCTCAAGTGGCGTCCCTGAGCGAACGGTTTGAGCCTTTGTCGGCAAGCGACCTGCTCACCTGGGCGGTTGAAGAATTTGGAGATGGGCTGGTGCTGGCCTGTAGCTTTGGCCCGGAAGACCTAGTGCTGATCGATCTGCTCACGGCGATTAACCCCCGTGTTCGCGCTTTTTTTCTGGACACCGATTTTCACTTCCCGGAAACCCTACAACTGCGGGAGCAGGTGTTGGCGCGCTACCCCCACTTGCAACTGCAGATCTTCAAGCCCTTGCTTACCCCGGAAGAGCAGGCAGCTCAATACGGGCCAGAACTGTATCGCTCTGACCCCGACCTCTGCTGCAACATCCGCAAGGTGGAGCCCTTGAATCGTGCTCTGGCCGGTTGCACCACTTGGATTACAGGGATGCGTCGGGAACAATCCCCCACCCGCGCCGATATCGGCAAGGTGCAGTGGGACGGCAAGCGCAACCGCCTCAAACTCAACCCGCTGGCTGACTGGACAAATGGCCAAGTTTGGAAATACATCCTTGACCACGGGATCCCTTACAACCCCCTGCACGATCGCCACTACCCCAGTATCGGCTGCCTCCACTGCACTGCGCCTGTTGAGCCAGGGGCGGATCCCCGCTCTGGACGCTGGAAGGGCACAAGCAAGACCGAATGCGGCCTGCATACCTAACCCATGACTGCTTCCTCCATCCTTGAGGTGGCTCAGTTTGAAATTACCCCCGGCTCTGAAGCCGCCTTTGAAGCCGCCATCGCTCAAGCTTTCATCTATTTGCAGCAGACCGACGGCTACCAAGGGCACCAACTGCAGCGCTGTCTGGAGCACCCTCAGCAATACCTACTGCTCGTTCAGTGGGGATCCCTAGAGGCCCATCTGGTCAACTTTCGCCAATCGGAAAACTTTGTCCGCTGGCGTGCCCTCATCGGGCCCTACTTTGCTCGCCCACCCCAGGTGTTGCACTACCAGTTGCTGACCGGATCCCCTTTTTGATTTGAAATAGGGCACCTGTCCACTCTCCACCTAGGTTGACCCCAATGGGACAGGTTAAGATGTGATATTATTTGTTTCCGGCCTTCAGGCAGATGCACAGCGGCATCGCTCGTAGGGGCTGTTAACTCAGTGGTAGAGTACCACCTTGACACGGTGGGAGCCGCTGGTTCAATTCCAGCACAGCCCATGTCTTTGGCAGAAGCTCACAAGACTCTGCTCTGGGAGCGGGTTACCGTGCTGGGCCGAGCCTTACCCTGCAGGTCTTGCGAAACTGGGGATCCCTCGCCGCCACGGATTCTACTGGTAGATGTTGGCCGCTTTTAACATGTGGTAGGTGATCAGCAATTGAGTCAAAGCCAGGGGATAGCTCTGGAGCAGCTCGCCGGTGGTGCCGATCAATTGGCCGATATTGGGGTTTCCCTCTAAGCTACAGAACTTGCCCAGGTAAGGGATTTCGTTGCAGAGCATCCGCTCCAATTCGATCACTTGGCTGGCCGTAGCATGGGCATCAATCTGCAAAACATCGACGGGCTTGCCCATATCCCGATCCAAATCCAAACGAATGGCAGAGCTAAGGTGATTGTCGCGGGCATTGAGGATTTGCCAAAAATCTGGGTGAGGAATGGTGGGGCGCAGCACCAAGCGTGCATTCAGCAATACCTCGTCTTGGTCGGATCCCTCTTGGGGCGGGTAAAAGGTGACCACTACATCGGCCCATTGGCGCTGTGGACGAATAAAAGCCTCTGAGTCGGGTTCGCGCTTTTTGAGCTCTTCTCGCACTTGCTCTTCGGTATATCCGCGCTTGCGGGTGTCCCGCTTAATCTTCCAAAGGGCTCGTAAATGTTCTGGGGGAGCCAAATAAACCTTGACATCGTAGCTATCCCGCATACCACGGGTAAAGTAGCCCAGCAGCCCTTCGACAATCACGTATTTGTTGGGCTTGACATACTCTGGCGGGTCAAAGGTGCCGGTGCTGTGGTTGTAGACGGGCTTTAGGATCGGCTGGCCGGTGCGCAAGAGCGTCAGGTGCTGCTGAACGATATCCAGGTAGTTGCAGTCGGGATGGAGGGCTGTAATCCCCAGTTCAGCGCGTTGTTTGCGGTCGTAGCGGTGGTAGTCGTCGGTGCAGATGACAGTGACGTTTTCTTCCCCCAAGACTTGGGCAATGCCACGGGTGAGGGTGGTTTTTCCAGCAGCACTATCACCAACAATACCCAGAATAATCGGGCGCTGAGCCACGGATCCCTCTCCTGAATCGTGAACCTGGGGCGGAGAACTCCCAACAACACCGGCCAAACTCAACTTCGTTTCGACCTGCGGATGGCCCCGATCAGAGAACAGGGATTGTCGGTCAGCAAACGAAGTTAAGCAAGCATTATCGGCTCTGGAGGGTATTGGGGCAAGAGAACGTTACAGCTTTTTTCAGCGGAGCCCTATGGATCCCTATACTGGAGTAGAAGCACTGGAAGGCATCAAAGCAGCAAGGGTAGCATTAGGTCAGACCGCTAGAGGGGGAAGCAACCGATGGGATTGTTCGATCGGGTCAGCCGAATCATTAGATCCAATATCAATGCGCTGGTCAGCAGCGCCGAGGATCCGGAGAAAATCCTGAACCAGACCATTCAGGACATGTCTGAGGATCACTACCAGATGCGGCAAGCGGTTGCCCAGGCCATTGCTGCCCAGAAGCGGATAGAGCGGCAGTATGAGCAAGCACAGCAGAGTGTTGATGAGTGGCAAAGACGCGCCGAGTTGGCCCTGCGCAACAACAACGAAGCTTTGGCTCGGGAAGCGCTGGTGCGCAAGAAAACCTTTGCCGAGACTGCCCAAAGCCTGAAGCGGCAGTTGGATGAGCAGACTAAGCAGGTGGAGATCCTGAAGTCCAACATGACCAAGCTGGAGAGCAAGATCGCTGAGGCCAAGACCAAAAAGGACATGCTCATCGCTCGCGCCCGCGCCGCCAAGGCTTCCCAGCAAATCAATCAGGTTATCGGGCGGGTGGACGCCACAAGCGCCTTTGCTGCTTTTGAGCGTATGGAGGAGAAGGTGAACTCCCTGGAGGCCCAGTCGGCGGCAGTAGCCGAGCTGGCGGTGGACAATTTGGAAAACCAGTTTGCCGCTTTGGAGGCGGGTGGCTCGGATGTGGATCATGAGCTGCTGATGCTCAAGGCGTCGATTCAGGGTCAGTTGCCCTCTGGGGAGGCGAAGTCCTCAGGCCGACCTTCCACCGCAGGTGAGAGCGAGGTCGATCTGGAGTTGGAAAATTTGCGCAAGGAGATTGACCAGCTCTAACAGGCGGAATGTCGCTCTCCTCCGACTCTCAAGGCTTGCCGGGCTGAGTTTGGGCCGGGGGGTGGTAAGCTAACCAACAAGAACTCTGACAGCCCTTCTGCCGACCAGCAGGGCAAAGTCTGTCAGTAAAGCGTTCCACCTCGAGTGGCAGGGATCCCCAGAGGGTAATCAACCTGCGAAAGGGTCACAGCCTGCTTCCGGCAGGGCTGAGGTTAGTTTGCCTACGGTTTTGTGAGAGAACAAACAGCGATGACAACAGCAAGTATCAAGCCTCTCTTGGATGCCAAGCAACTGTTGCAGGCTTATGCGTCTGGCCAACGGGATTTTTCGGGCTCCAACCTGAGTGGAGCGCAGTTGAGTGGCGCGAATTTGAAGGGCATTATCCTACGGGATGCCGACTTGAGTGGGGCAGATTTGCGCGAGGCGGATTTGTCGGGAGCAGATCTCTCGGGAGCCGACCTGCGCGGAGCCAAGCTGCGACGGGTGAACCTGATTGGGGCTAAGTTGGTGAAGGCAGATTTGCGGGGGGCCAACCTCTACCGGGCCAAATTGCTCAGGGCCGACCTCAGCGAAGCCGAGCTGAACCGAGCCGATCTGCGGATTGGGGCCGATCTGCGCGGAGCCATCATCACCAACACCCATTTCCGCGGTGCCCTTTACGACGAGTACACCAAGTTCCCGGATGGCTTTAACCCCACAGAGATGGGCATGTAGCCGGGGCTTCGCTCAGGGGATCAGGTTCTGCCACAGTTGGGCCATGCCTTCAGCAGCCGCCACAAAGGATGGATTGTGCAGGTCGGGCTTGTTGTAGCGCAAGGGATCCCCTGCCAGATCGGTAACCCTTCCCCCCGCTTGCTCCACCAGGCACTGGGCAGCGGCAGTATCCCACTCCATGGTGGGGCCGAAGCGAGGGTAGAGATGGGCAGATCCTTCGGCCACAAGGCAAAGCTTGAGGGCGCTGCCCACAGACTTCACTTCCAGAGAGCCACAGCGCTGCCGCAGCCGCTCGAGGAACTGCTCCGTCTCCGGGTTGCTGTGGGAACGGCTGGCCACCACCTGCCAAGGGGCCTGGGCGGGCGGGCGGGCCCAGATGCGCTCATCGCCTTTGTAGGCCCCCAGCTTTTGGGCAGCTTTGTAGGTGAGGCCGAGAGCTGGGGCGTGGACGACCCCCAGGATGGGGATCCCCGCCTCGACAAGGGCAATGTTGACGGTGAACTGGCCGCTGCCTTCGATAAACTCGCGCGTGCCATCCAAGGGATCCACCAGCCAGAAGTGCCGCCACACCTGCCGCTGGGCGTAGGGGATATCGCTGGATTCTTCCGAGAGGAGGGGGATCCCTGGGGTCAACTCTTGCAGGCCCTGCAGGATCAGGTGGTGGGCAGCCAGATCCGCCTCAGTTAGGGGGGAGGCATCTGCTTTGAGTTGGATCGGCAGCGATTTTTGCCGATAGAAGGGCAAGATGGCCTGCCCTGCTGCTTCTGCCAGGCGGCACACCTCAGGCAGGAGAGCGGCCAGATCTTGAGCCTGCACGGATCCCTCCCCAAGCTAGAAACGCACCGGAATGGCATGGGCGGCCAAGTCGGCTTTGATCTGCGCAATCGTCAGCCGGCCATAGTGGAGCAGCGAGGCCAATAGAGCCGCTTCCGCCCCTCCCTCCTGCAGAGCCTGGCGGATATGAGCACACTCCCCTGCTCCTCCTGAGGCAATCACCGGCACCGACACCGCCTCGGCCACCCGCCGGGTTAGCTCCAGGTCATAGCCTGCTTGAGTGCCGTCGGCGTCCATGCTGGTGAGCAAAATCTCCCCTGCCCCCCGTTCGGCCACGGTTTTGGCCCACTCCACCGCGTCTAGCCCCGTCGGCTGCCTCCCCCCGCGCACGTACACTTCCCATCCCCCTCCCTGCGGTTTGGCGCGAGCGTCGATGGCCACCACAATGCACTGGGATCCAAACCAGCGGCTGGCTTGAGTCACCAAATCCGGATCCCTGACCGCCGCCGAATTGAGGCTGACCTTGTCCGCCCCGGCCCGCAGCAGTTGTCGGATCCCCTCCAGATCGCGGATCCCCCCTCCCACCGTGAGGGGAATGAACACCTGCTCTGCGGTGCGCCGCACCACCTCCAGCAAGATCTCCCGCTCTTCGTGGGTGGCGGTGATGTCCAAAAAGACCAGCTCATCGGCTCCTGCCTGATCGTAAGCCTGGGCCAGCTCTACCGGATCCCCGGCATCCCGCAATTGCACAAACTGGATCCCTTTCACCACGCGCCCCGCCGCCACATCCAGACAGGGAATGATCCGTTTGGCCAACATCGCTCTCTCCCGAGGACTCCATCCCGTTGACGCGAACAGAGGGGAACACCTGGGGATGGTCTTAGCCGAAGCTGATGACCAGGAAGGGTTCTTGAAACTTGGCCCCGGTCACCTGCCGACCCGCCAAGCTGGGGGGCAAGAACAAGTTGCGCCGCTGATCCCCGGCGGTGATGGTCAGCTCCGGGCCCGACTGGCTCAGCTCGATTTGCGCCTTGCTGAAGCCGGGAATAAACAGCTTGACTGTACGGGATCCCTCGTCGATGGCCACGGGCGGCGGCACATCCGGCACGGCGAACATCCCTCCTACTGCCGCTTCCAAAGCCGACCAATCAGATCCCTGACGCAGGGGGAGTGTCCGTACTGTCAGCGGGAAAAAATCGGCAGCCGAGACCTCCCCCGGAGCCAGAGGGGTGACCCAGAGGCCACCCACCGTCAGCCCTACCATCTGAGCGCTCCCCCAAAGGTAACGGGCGGTTTGCACGGCCATCGGGTCTGGGGTGGTCACCAGGTGGGCCAGCACACGGCGCGGATCGGCAATGGCCTGTCGTCCCTGCTCCAAGAGGTTAGTCATGCCCCCCAACCGCTCCGGCAGATCCTCCAGAGAGGAAAACTCCACAGTGCTCACCGAACGCAGCAACGGCTCGGCAAAGGGTCGCAGGGTTTTGGCCAAGTCGGATCCCAAAAAAGCCTTGGAAGCCCGCCGCCAGTACCAACTGGCCACCTCCGGGATCCCAAAAGCTCGCAAGGTGGTCAGATCCCCCGGCCCGTCGTAGAGAATGCAGTCGTATTGGCCGCTGGCATCGTAACGGCGCAGAGCTTCCAGGGCCAGGGCCTGATCCATACCCGGCAACACCCCCAATTCCTGGCCGTAGATCTCCCGGAAAAAGGGAGTGCGCACGTATCGGGCTTCCAGCTCTTTGGCTGCCGTCCAGTTTTGCTCCAAAAGTTGGGTTGTCCGCAACTGCACCACGCTCAAGTTGGCAGCAATGGTCACCGGCTCGCCGGAAAGCGGGATCCCGCCCAAGAGCATTTCCAACCCCGGCCCCGCCTGATGGCCCACCAACAGCACCCGCCGCCCCTGCTGGGCTGCGGCCCGAGCTGCCGCCACGGCCAAGGTGCTCCGACCTGTGCCCCCCTTGCCCAGAAAGGTGAGAATTTGGCTCATTCCCGCTCTCCCGCTTCTCCGTAGATGTCGATGTACAGAGATTGACCTGCCAACTGAGCTGCGGCCATCATCACCTGTCGAATCGCTTGCAGGGTGCGCCCGCCCCGCCCGAATACCCGCCCCCGATCCTTCGGGTCAAAGGCCAGCCGCAGCCATACCTTTCGCCCGCCACAGGTGGTTTCCACATCCGTTTGAAGAGAGGCGCTGCTGAGCAACGGTTCGATCAAAAGATGGGCGAGAGCCTTGTAGTCTGGCATAGAGAGCTAGACGACAGGAGGGAACAACTGGCCAAGCCAAGCTTAGCCGAAAGCGCAGCCGACCCTAGGTCTCAACCGCTTCCTCAACCTGAGGCTTTTCAACTTCAGCTTCCGGAGGGCTTAATTCTGCTGCTGTCTCGGTGGCAGCTTCGCTCAATTCCGATTCGGGAACATCGGCGACTTCAGCTTCGGCCACGGACTCTGTTGCAGCAGTCTCTTCTGCCGCCTCAGGGATCCCAGCTTCAGGCTTGGCGATGGCCGGGATGCGAATCGAGGCAACCACTCCGCCTTCCCCTGCTTTCAACATCTCGTAGATGCCGGCCTTTTTGAGGAGACTGTCCACCGTCTCTGTGGGCTGAGCGCCACAACGCAACCACTTCAGCAAGCCTGCCGTTTGCAAAACCGTCTCCTTGGTGCGCGGGTTATAGTAACCCAGTTCCTCTAGCGGACGGGCTTCACGGCGGCTTTTACTTTCAATGGCGATGATGCGATAGCTGGGTTGCCGCTTTTTTCCGTAGCGCTTGAGCCGCAATTTGACCATGGGGTATCCACTCCTTGGGGGACGCTCCGCAAGCTGTAAAGATCCAAAAAATCCAAAAAAGAGTTCGCCTAGACCCGCCAAGCCTGCTGAAGCTCCAGAGCCTCGCTCCGAGCCTTTGGCGTTTGGCCGGTAGACACAGGCCTTTTATTTTAAGCGATTTTCTGCTTGACTGGAACTTGACTGGAAAATGTCCGACCCCGGTTTGGAAGACAACCTTCATGGCAGAGTTGAAGAGAAAACCCTACACTCAGCAGCAACTCCCATGATCAACTACGCCGATTTGACAGACGAGCAGCGCCAGCTCTACCTCAAGGCCCTGATCGCGGTGGCCCGAGTGGATGGCCAGTTGGACGAAGAAGAAACCTCTTTTTTTATGCAAATCGCAGAAGGGGTAGGCATCGAAGCGCCACTGGCCCAGACCTATCTGGCGGATGAAACAGGTGCGCCTTTGGATATCAGTGGGATCCCGCCCATGCGCAACGCGGCGGGGGCCTTGATCCTGCGGGATCTGGCGGCGATGGCGGTGGTGAATAGCCAGCTGGTGGAAAAAGAAGAGGAGCTAATTTTCGAGATCGGCAAAGCCATGCAGTTCAGCGCTGAGGAGATCAACGAGTTTATCGACTGGGCCTTCATGGGACTGCAGTGGCAACTGAAAAGCGCATCCCTGCTGGAGCGCTATGCCCAGCCCTCCCCCCAACCTTCTGAATGACATTGGGGTAGCGGGTAGCATAACGACAACCCGCCTTGGCCACTGCATCAACACTCCGGCTTGGTGTTTCCTTGAACCAAGCTAGGGGGGGTTTCTAGATTGAGTCAGATCATATGGTCGTTTCAGGTTAGGGTGATACACCTGGGCTACTGAGAAAGCCTTCTAGACTGGTGCATCCAATGTTTTAGGTGTGAGTGCAGTGTCCTAGTTTAAATCAAAATGACCATCAAAACCTAGCCGATAAAACGATCCAGAGCCCGCTGCAACTCCTCCAGCTCCACTTCGATATTGCCGGTCTCGATGGCATGGCGGATGCAGTGGCGAATGTGATCGTCCAAAATCAGCCGCGCCACCCGATCCAGCGCTCCCTTGACGGCGGCAATTTGCAGCAGCACATCTGGACAGGGCTGATCCTGCTCGATCATGGAGCGGATCCCACGCAGATGCCCTTCGATGCGAGCCAAGCGGTTGATCAACTTGCGCCGAGACTGGGGATCATGATGGTGAGGCTGGGCCCGCCCAGACAGCGGCGGCTTTTCCAGCGCCAGCTCCCACTCCTCCTCCCAATCGGGTTCTGAAGGGAGCGGTGGAACGGAATGAGATCGAAGTGGGGGGACGGGATCCGACATAAAAAGGGCAAAGGGCTGCCTGCATGATACCGCTTGGTTTTCCCCGAGAACGATGGGGTACTCTACAATAGGAAAAGATGTGAAATTTTGTAAAACCTCTCATACTTTGGCTCCATGACCTCTGTGCTCTCCCCCTTTGGCCCTGTAGAAGCGGATCTGGAGCGTTTACGCCAGAACCTGACGCGGTTGGTGAGTGCCAAGCACCCCATTCTGGCCATGGCTGCCGAACATCTGTTTTCGGCGGGGGGGAAAGGGATCCGGCCAGCCATTGTGCTCCTCATCGCCCGCGCCACCACCCCAGATGGAGAGATCACTCCCCGTCATTGGCGCTTGGCAGAGATTACTGAGATGATCCATACGGCCAGCCTGGTTCACGACGATGTGATTGATGCTGCCGATGTGCGACGGGGCATCGATACGGTGAATACCCTCTTCGACAATCGGATAGCCGTGCTGGCGGGGGATTACCTCTTCGGCCAAGCTGCTTGGTACTTGGCCAATCTGGACAACCTGGAGGTAGTGAAGCTCCTTTCCAAAGTAATCATGGATTTGCCGGAGGGAGAGGTGCGCCAGAGCCTCACCCGCTTCGACCCGGATGTGTCGATGGAAGACTACCTGGCCAAGAGCTTCTACAAAACGGCCTCCCTCATGTCCGGCAGTTCCAAGGCTGCTGGCCTGCTGAGCGGGGTTAGCGAGGAAGTGGCGGATCGCCTGTTCGATTTTGGGCGGGATCTGGGCATTGCTTTTCAGATTGTCGACGATCTGCTGGATTTCACCGCTTCGGCAGAGACGCTTGGCAAGCCTGTGGGATCCGACCTCATCCAGGGCAACCTCACTGCACCCGTTCTGTTTGCCCTAGAGGAATTTCCCCAGATGCGAGAGCTCATTCTCAGGGAGCTGTCCAACCCGCAAGACCTGAAGCAGGCCCTGGAGTGGGTGTATCAAAGCGAAGGGATCCCACGCTCTCGTCAGTTGGCCCGCGACTACGCCCAGCGGGCTGCCGAAGCGCTGTATAGCCTGCCGGACTCTGCGGCGCGTCGTGCTTTGTTTCAGATGGTGGACTATGTGCTGGAGCGGCTGCACTGAGCAGTCCCGACAGGGTCAAGCTGGCTTTCTACCGGGCTGTGTTGCCCAACACTTGGGCCTCTGGAAGAAGCTCAGGATATTCTGGCGGGGCGAAAAAGTGTAGGCGATTTGGGGGCCAAAAGCGAAAAATGGTGTTGCCGATGATGTTTTCTTCCGGCAAGAAACCCCACACATGGGAGTCTTGGCTGTCGTTGCGGTTATCCCCCATCACAAAATAGGAGCGGGGAGGAACCACGAATTCGGATCCCTGATTGGGAACTCCAGGACAGCGCTCGCCAGGGCAAGAATAGTCGGGGGGGGCATAGATGTAGTCTTCCCGCAGCGGGATCCCGTTGATGATGACCTCACCGTTGGCGATGCGAATGCGATCTCCCGGCAGGCCGATCACCCGCTTGATGTAGGCCCCG
Source organism: Synechococcus sp. R55.4 (assembly GCF_047461935.1). NCBI lineage: Bacteria > Bacillati > Cyanobacteriota > Cyanophyceae > Synechococcales > Synechococcaceae > Synechococcus > Synechococcus sp. R55.4. The sequence continues at coordinate 24,683 of NZ_JANSIF010000040.1, forward strand.
TCGAAGTTCAGTTTGGCGGGAGGGTTGAAAACAATAATATCGCCTCGTCTGGGCGAACCAAAGCGGTAGCTGACCTTTTCCACCACCAGCCGATCCCCTTCTTCCAGAGTGGGCAGCATCGAATCGGAGGGGATCCAACGCGCCTCTGCCACAAAGGTGCGAATGCCGAAGGCCAGCAACAGAGCCAGCACCACCGTCAGAAGGTTTTCCCGTTGCGCCTGCCACCAGCTGCGGGATCCCGAGCTGGCAGGGGTTTCCCCTGATGGCGACTGGGGCTTGGGCAGAGGAGTTGGATCTTTTGACGGCATGGAAGCTAACGAACAAGACTTCACGATCTCAAGATTATCGCACCCCATCCAGGGCAGCAGAATGGGATGCCCTCCCATTAAACCCCTGCCGGAGAGACGAATAGCCGGCAATAGCATAGGATGGGTATTCTGGTGTACCGTACTCGCGACTGTTAGCCCCTATGACGATTTCAACAGAAGAGCGCCTAGAGCGAGTCGAGCGCCTGGTCGAGGCCAATAGCCAAGCAATAGCTCGTCTCACCCAACAACAAGAGGAAGTTTTGAGGCGGATCGATCGGCTCTCAGGGGATAGCGAAAAACTCTCGGAGCGGGTTGAAAAGCTCTCGGAGCGGGTTGAAAAGCTCTCGGGCGATGTCGAAAAGCTCTCGGGCGATGTCGAAAAGCTCTCAGGTGATGTCGAAAAGCTCACTTTTAAGTTCGACACCTCACAAACCATCGGGGAACGGCTGGAACGTCTAGCCACCAGCCTGATTGCCGGTGCCACCATCAGCATCATTGCCGGAGTGATTTTGGTGCTGCTGCGGGAGGGATCCCGTTGAAGGGATGTTGCTCGGGGCTGGTTTTGGGGGGTCAACTGCCGGAATTGAGTTTTTCCCAGTCCTGCTGGTGGATGGCGATCATCTGGGCTTGGGCTTGAATAGCCGCCAACACCTCCGTCATCAGGGGCCAGTCGCTCCGCGGCGGACTGGGGTACTGCTTAAGCTTGTCAACTGTGTTGCTGAGAGCACTTTGCAATTGTTGCAGCAGTTGATAGGTCTGTTGGGCCAAAGCTAGGGTCTCAGAGACGCGGAGGTTATTCTGGCCTTGTTGATATTTCTGGAGAGCTTCCCCTCGCAGGATGCTCAAGATGGCCCCTTCTCTAGAGGCGGCAGTCTGGCCACTTTTGGAGCGCTGCGGTATGATGCGCAACTGCAACACCAGTGGCTCCCCCCGGTACATCCGCTCCACCTCTGCCTGCTGCGGCTCCCCGATCAACTCCGGATCCAGCGCCATCATCCGCTTCATGGCGGTGATCAACTTCGCTCGTATGGACTCGGAGAGATCTTTGAACAGATCCCGCAAAATCCCCTGCTGGCGGTAGCGCACTCGACAAGAAGGCCCCTCTTGAGGCTCCACGAAAATTTGCTCGGCTTTCTCATCCAAAGCTCGCCGCAGCATCGAGTTGAGCAACTGCTGCACTGTCTCTTCTGATTCGTCGGCGGGGACGGACGGAGGCTGGGTTGGCCTCAACTGCGTGGGTGGCCCCGACACGGGAGCAGGAACCTCCCGAGTCACCCGGTTGGCTTGGGCCTGGAGGCGCAGCCGCTCCACCTCTGCCGGGTCGGGGGGATGGCTGAAGTAGTAGGCAATTAAATCCTGCTGCTGCTGAGCGGTGAGAGGGATTGGCTGGACGGAAATCTGGGAATAGGCCAGCATTTTGCTCACATAGTCCAACGCCGCCAAATCCTGGGGATCCACCATGCCCAAGATGAGGCTGTCGGTATCCAGGGCCAAGGGGACGACTTGGTAGTAAATGCAGATCTCCACCGGCAAGTACTGGGCAATTAAGGCCGGCACTCGCGCCCGGTCAACAATGGAGTGTTGTCCCACCGCCAGAGAGGCATCTGGATCAGTCATGGCAAGCCCGGAGTGGATCCCGCACAGGCGAGACGTCGCTACCTGATCATAGAGTAAAGCCTACACCCTCGCGGCCTGAGGCCCATGGCATCCTGGCTCATCTGACCGGCGTAAATTGAATAATGTAATACTAGGGGTATTCTCCTCTACACCCAAAGCAGTAAAGCCTTGTTAAGTCTTGGAGTTAACATCGACCACATTGCCACCCTTCGACAGGCACGCCGCACGGTGGAGCCAGATCCGGTAGCGGCAGCGGTGATTGCCGAGCTGGCGGGGGCAGATGGCATTACGGTGCACTTGCGCGAGGATCGCCGTCACATTCAAGATCGGGATGTGCGGCTGTTGCGGCAAACTGTGCGCACCCACCTCAACCTGGAGATGGCAGCCACCGAGGAGATGGTGGCGATTGCCCTGGAGGTCAAGCCCGACTACGTCACTTTGGTTCCTGAGCGGCGGGAGGAGATCACCACCGAAGGTGGGTTGGATGTGGCGGGGCAGGTGTCGCGCCTCAGGGATGTGGTCGGCCAACTGCAGGGATCCGGCATTCCCGTCAGCTTGTTTATCGACCCAGATCCGACCCAAATTGCCGCTGCTGCCCAAGTGGGAGCCCGCTGGGTGGAGTTGCACACGGGGCGCTACGCAGAAGCCTCATCCGCAGCTCAGCGGCAGGTGGAACTTGACCACCTGGAAAAGGCCAGCCAACAGGCTCTTCAGCTGGGCTTGCGGGTGAATGCGGGACATGGTCTTACCTACTGGAATGTCGGCCCAGTGGCGCGGATTCCGGGAATGGAGGAGCTGAACATTGGCCACAGCATTATCAGTCGAGCGGTGCTGGTGGGGCTGGATCGGGCGGTGCGAGAGATGCGTCAGGCGATGGGACTAAGCTGAGGAGCAGGCCCGGCATGAACTCGGAATACTACGGCTACGAAAACTACGTTCTGGATCAGGCGGAGATTGAGCGCCTGTTGGATCTGCTGCCAGCCAGTATGCGGGAGAGTGTGAAGATCTTGCCCGCCTCGGAACGGCAAACGGTGGTGATCAAAGGCCGTCGGCAAATGCCCTGGGAACGGCAGATGCGGCTGTTCATCAAGCCCTACGAGTGGCGGCAATTTACCCCCCTGCAGCGGGCGGGGCTGTTCCTGCACAAGGTGGGCTACTACAGTCGGGCGGTGTCGCGGCAGATCGACTTTTACCTGGCCATAGCAGCTCTGGGGGGGTTGAGCTTGATCTTCGAGGCCGTACAACAGGATCCCGTGGGAGCAACCGTTTCGGGTGGTTTGAGTGGCTTGGCCCTCTGGCAGTTGCGCCGCGACCAAACCAATGACCGTCGTCTGTTGGCTGCTGACGCCTATGCGGTGGATCGCCTGGTGTTGCGCGGGATCCCGCGGCTGCAGGCGGTGGAGGCCCTAGGGCAGGCGCTGCATGTGGAGGCCCGTCTGGAGGGGCGCTCGGGCAATGATCTGCTGGACATGTTGCGCTACCAAAACCTCAAGCGGCTGGCCCAGCGTCCGGCGGAAGACATTGTGTTGAGCTAATCCCGGGTAGAGATGCTTTCCCCCTCGCGGCTGGGATCCCAGGCGGGCCGGTGGGGCCGCTATCTCCTGCAGGTGGCGGTGACCGACTCCACCAATCGGCTGCTCTTGGATTGGGGGCGTCGCTTCCCACAGCCGCTGCCGGTGGGCACAGTTTTGGTCAGCACCCGCCAGCGGGCCGGGCAAGGTCAACATGGGCGAGTGTGGCACTCGCAGCCGGGGGGGCTGTACCTGTCCGTTTGGCTGGGATCCCCGCCCTTGCATCACTCGCTGCTGGAACTGACCCTGACCTTGGGCTGGGGCATTGCGGGCCGTTTACGGCAAAACCTTGGGATCCCGCTGCGGCTGAAATGGCCCAACGATTTGGTGGTGGTGGACGAGCAGCGCCCGGATTCTCTGCTCAAGCTGGGGGGGATCCTGGTGCAAAGCCGCTTTGGGGGGGGCGGGCAACTGCTGGGGTTGGTGGCCGGTGTGGGGGTGAATGTCAACAACCCCGTTCCCATTGGGGCGATCACCTTAGCCCAAATTTTGGGATCCCCTCTGCACCGCTCACTCGACCGCACCGAGATTGCCGGCTGGGTTCTGCAGGGGATGGAGCAGGGATTCCACGTCTGGTTGCAAGGGGGATTTGCCCCCGTTCGCTCAGAGTACGAAGCCTGGATGGTCAAGCCGCAAGTCCAATGGCTCGAAAGGGGGACTAGCCTCACGATCTTGGGCCTTGCCGAGGATGGAAGGGTGCGAGTACAAACACGGGGGGAGCGACATTGGCAACAGCAGCCATCCATCCGGACGCTTACACCCGACCAAGTTCGCTTGAGCTATCACATGCCGGCGGGCGATAGCCTGTAATTTCTCTTGTGTTTTTTATGTGGCCTGTGTTGAACTCGGTGATGAAGCTTTTGGTTATGGCAGCGCGCCTTTTCTCCCCCCGAGCTCGGCGGCTGCGCTTTTGGCTGAAGATAGGGCTGGCTCTGCTCTGGTTTTATCCCACTGCTCTGCTGGCCCAAACCCAACCAACCCCTTTGCCCCCGCCGCCCATGGTGGAACCGGCCCTAGACACGCCTGGGGCAGCAGCCCTGCTGCTGGATGGAGCCATTCCCCTGGGAGAGGGCAGCCCTGCGACCCTTGAGGCAGAAACCCGCCCAGAGACGGTAGTGGGCCGCGAGATCGTGATTGAGCCCCAGAAGAACCATGACCTGGTTCCCCATGCTCAGCCTGAAGGTGGGGTGCCGGTGGTGCTGATGGAACGCAGCTCCGGTCGCCGCATCATTCTCGCCCCCGGCCAAGAGATTCGCATTGAGGATCCCAGCCAGCCCCAAGCTCCTGAACCGCAAACGCCAAGGTTGCCTGAACTGGCGGCAGGTGACGAACGACTGCTCTACCCCCTACCTCACCCGGTGCCGATTACTTCTGGATTTGGCATGCGAATTCACCCCATCCGCGGAGAGCCAGAGTTTCATGCCGGGGTGGATTTGGGGGCCAGCATGGGCACGCCGATCCTGGCCTCTTTAAGCGGCAAGGTGGTCACTTCGGGATCCCTGGGGGGTCTAGGGATCACCGTTGTGCTGGAGCATGCCGGCGGTCGGCGCACTCGCTATGGCCACATGTCCGAAGTTGCTGTAACACCGGGGGAAGTGGTAGAGCGGGGATCCGTCATCGGCTATGTGGGGGCGACCGGAGCGGTAACTGGGCCGCACCTCCACTTTGAGCTGTGGAAGCGGGCGGTGGGGCAAGGTTGGGTGGTTCTGGACGCCACAGATGATCTGAAGGTTGCTGTTGCCCAGCTGCCGGGTTAGCCAGAGCCGGCTTGGGTTAGCATAGGTGGGCGGGCTCCAACTGGAATGCTGGCGCAGGTAACCAGTTGGGTCATGCAGGTTTTGCGGACGTGGCGGAACGGCAGACGCGCTAGACTTAGGATCTAGTGCCGCAAGGCGTAAGGGTTCAAGTCCCTTCGTCCGC
>NZ_JANSIF010000041.1:0-29403 GCF_047461935.1 Synechococcus sp. R55.4
GTTCTATCGTAACTTCCGCATTCCTCCCGACACTGACCCTACGGGTACAGTGCGGGGCTCCTGCGATTTCTAGCTGACCCTGCTCCGTTCAATGGTTTTACGGCCCATACCGTCAGCCAATAGCTTGGACGTTGAATCCAGGTTGAGCGGGCCACGGGGCCTGTCGGTCAAGAGGAACAAGTTTGAGCCTGCTTTCGATAACTGACTCGATATCTGATCCGTTTGCTCAACAAGGGAAATACGTTTGTCCAGCGATTGGAAGATTCCCCTTCCAATAGCAGGCATACTGCAGTTGCTGAATTGCTCCTCTTCGATGCCTCTGTGAGTTCTGTGCATCTTGCTCTTCGAGAGGGATCCCTGAGGTGGCCCATGTGAGTGAGGTAAAATCCTGGCAACCGAGCAGATCGATAACCCAAACTGAGGAGAGCTGACTATGAGGAGAGCTGACTATGAGTATGAGTATGAATAGGGCTTCTGCCTTCCCCTTAACCTGGCTGTGGACGGGATCCCTGGCCCTGGGGGTGACGGCCCTGGTGACCCGCCAAGTGATCTGGGGGCTCTTACCTTTGGCAGCAGCCTACCCTGCCATCCGCCGCCGCGAAGAACAGCTTGGCCAAGTTCTGGAACAGACCTGGACACAGCAGCAACAGACAGCAACCCAACTGGAGACCCTGCAAGCGCGTTTCGAGGTGCTGGACGCTCGGCTCACTGCTGAACCGTCCCTTCTGCAGCAGACCTTGGCTTCCCCGGCTGAAGCCATTCAAGAGCTCGAGCAGAAAGTAAAGGTTTTGGAGCCCATCTGGGTACAGCAGCAGCAGACGGCGGCCCAACTGGAAACATTACAAGGGCGGATCGACGCCCTCGAAGCTCGGCCCACGTCTCATCTGTCCGTGCGGCAACAGCTGGCCCCCATCACCCAGGCCATCCAGCACATCCAGCAGCGGTTAAAAGCCGTGGAGCTGCGGTTGAATGCTCTGCCGGTATCCCAGCCCCAAGTGACTTTGGAGCAACTGGAGTTGGTGCAGGCGCAACTCCAACACCTGCAGCAGCTGGTGGCATCCCAGCCGAACCCTGCTTTTCCCCGCAAAGCCCTGGGGGTGTTCATCGACGCGGCCAATCTCCACGCCAGCGCCCAGCAGTGGGGATCCCATCTCGACTATCCCAGTCTGCTCAGCTGGCTGGCCCAGGGCAGATCCGAGATGGAAGTGCATATTTACACTGGGGTAGATCACCACAACCAAGCTCAGCATCGCTTTCTGCAGGAGTTGAGAAGGCAGGGCTATCGGGTGGTCACCAAGCCGGTGGTGATCCACGCCGACGGCAGCCGCAAAGCCAACCTGGATGGGGAGCTGATTGTGGATATGATGGCGATGTGCTCCCGCTACGAGACGGTGCTGCTGCTGAGCGGGGATGGAGATTTTGTGCCGGCCCTCAAGTACATCCGCCGCCAAGGCTGCCGGCTGGAGGTAGCCGCCTACAGGCCGAATACAAACTCGGAGCTAATTCGGATAGCCGATCGGTTCGTCGATTTGTGCGCTTGGTAGGGGACAGGAACGCTGGTGCCGCTACCTGCAAAACAGACTCCGGCCACCGACTAAACCTTTGCAATCTCAGCGCCTGAACCTCGCTTGGATCAACCTTGTCCAAAAATTGGCATTCTCCCTGCCCTAAAAGGCAAGGATTCTTTCCCAGGCCACAGGATAATTCCTACTTCTTGGGCTACACCACCCTTGCGAGTGGTGGGGGATGCCATAACCCCGACTACTGGGATGAACTCCCAGATACTTTTCCTGCTGACATTGCTCTTGCTAACACTGCGCCATACTCAAGTTGGCGGAGTTCAACCAACAGCGTAGCACGAAGCCGCCCTTGCCGCGTCAGCGGGCTGTAGGCCTTAGGGCAGGGCTTGCAACCCAGTTTTCTTGGTCAACTTAACCCCAATCGGAGAATCCAGATGTCAACGCAACTCACACAGCGGTTTGTGCAGGCAATGCACTATGCCCATCGCTGGCATGCTTCCCAAACCCGCAAGGGAACCGGGATCCCTTACCTCAGCCATCTGTTGGCCGTAGCAGCCATCGCCCTGGAGCATGGGGCGGATGAAGATGAAGCGATTGCCGCTCTGCTCCACGACAGCCTAGAGGACGGCCCCCACAACACAGGCGAGCCCCGGGCCCAGATTGAGCAACAGATCCGGGAGCACTTTGGAGAACGGGTGCTGCAGATCATCCTGGGATGTACGGATACCGAAAGCGATGGCTCCCGAGGCGAGCCCAAAGAAAACTGGAAAGAGCGCAAAACCGCCTACCTGAAGCACCTGGAAACGGCAAATGCCTCGGTTTTGTTGGTGGCCGCCTCTGACAAGCTGCACAACGCCCGCTGCATCTTGCGGGATTTTCGCCAACTGGGGGATGAACTCTGGCAGCGGTTTTCCGCCGGAAAAGAGGGATCCCTGTGGTATTATCGATCGTTGGCAGAGATTCTGAAGCGACGGCTGCCCGGCAATCTATCGGCGGAGCTTCAAGAGCTGGTGGCTGAGTTGCAATGCCAAGCTGGAGCGGTAATGCCTTGACAGAGACAAGCAGGGCTGAAGAAAATGCTGAGGGCAGCCCTATTCATCACACTTTTTGGGTCACGCACCTATGGTTCTCGCTGTTGGCACCCCTGCTCCTGGGTTCAACACCACTGACACCCAAGGCAACCAGGTTTCGCTGGCTGATTTTGCCGGCAAAACCGTTGTCCTCTATTTTTACCCCAAAGACGACACCCCCGGCTGTACCAAAGAAGCCTGTGGATTCCGCGACGCCTACGCCGACTACCAAAGCAAGGACGTGGTGGTGCTGGGGGTGAGCATGGACGACCAAGCTTCTCACCAAAAGTTCACCGAAAAGTACAACTTGCCTTTCCCCCTACTGGTGGATAGCAGTGGGGTGATTACCCGCGCCTACGATGTGGATGGGGGCGGCTATGCCAAGCGGGTGACCTACGTCATTGATGGCGAGGGCAAAATTGCCAAGGTCTACCAGAACATCAATACCGAAACCCATGCCCGCGATATTTTGGCGGATTTGGGTTTGTAGAAACGCTGCCTCTTTTCAGTACTCCTCGCTAGATCCCGGCCTTTGCGCATGAACGACGACATTCCGGTCGCCCGTCGCCAGTCCACTCCGGCGAAAAAAGCGCAAGGTCCGGCGGCTGCCTTGGGGTTACGCCTGGGCTTGGGCCTGGTGGTGGCTGGGCTGTTGCTCTTGGCAGGTTGGGGGATAGAGAAGTTACCGGGATCCCAGCAGGCGGCGGATCCCCAAGTTCTGGAGGAAGCCGGTCAGCCCTCTCTGCCGCAGCCAACTGTGCAGAATGGGCGACCTTCTCTGTTGGGGCACTATGCCTATTCCGAAGCCCCTGCAGACAGCTTGCGGGTGGTGGGCAGCTACCGTGGTCGAGAGGTGCGCCTGCGCCAGGCGGCTGCCGAAAGTTACCTTCGCATGAGCGAAGCAGCTCAAGCTGCCGGGATCCGCCTTGTCCCTATTTCCGGGTTTCGCTCCATTGCGGATCAGGAATTCTTGTTTTTTCAATTGGCTCAATCCCGAGCCTTGCGACCCGAGGAACGAGCTGCTGTCAGCGCTCCCCCTGGCTATAGCGAGCACCACACTGGCTATGCCATCGACCTTGGGGATGCCGGGTTTCCGCAGTGGGATACTCAAGAAGCCTTTGAGACCACCCCGGCCTTCCAGTGGCTGCAGAGCAACGCGGCCCGCTTTGGCTTTGAGCTGTCTTTCCCCAGAAACAACCCTCAGGGGGTGAATTACGAACCCTGGCACTGGCGCTTTGTGGGCGACCGCCATAGCCTAGAGACCTTTTACAGGCGCTAGCCAACTCCCTTCTTCTGAGGGGAGGGGGGCTGGGGGTGAGGGCCCAAAGAGCGGATGACGCGATTCGAACGCGCGACCGTCTCGTTGGCAACGAGAAGCTCTACCACTGAGCTACATCCGCGTCGGGAAATTTATGATGGCAAGTTTTGCGGTGGTTTGTCAAGTCAGGGATCCCCGGCGCATTTTGTTCCAGAATGAGAGAAGTTCATCTTTCTTTGCAGTTGCGTCAGGTCTGGGCGGGATCCCGGGCGGCGCCTGTTTGAGGGTATTGCTATGCGGGTAGCCATTATTGGGGCCGGATTGGCCGGGTTGGTGACGGCAGTCGATTTGGTTGAAGCAGGACACGAGGTGCAGCTCTACGAGGCGCGGCCTTTTGTCGGCGGCAAGGTGGGATCCTGGCAGGATGCCGATGGCAACCACATCGAGATGGGGCTGCACGTTTTTTTCTGCAACTACAGCAATTTGTTTGCCCTGATGAAAAAGGTGGGGGCCTACGAGAACCTGCTGCCCAAGCAACACACCCACACCTTTGTCAACCGAGGTGGGCAAACGGCCAGTCTGGATTTTCGCTTTCCCCTGGGGGCGCCTTTCAACGGCCTCAAAGCTTTTTTCACCACCGAGCAGCTCTCTTGGGCGGACAAGCTGCGCAACGCCTTGGCGCTGGGCACCAGCCCTTTGATTCGCGGCTTGCTGGACTATGAAGGGGCAATGCGGCAAATTCGCGCCTTGGATCGGATGAGCTTTGCCGAGTGGTTCCGCCAGCATGGGGGATCCGAGGGTAGCCTGAAGCGGATGTGGAACCCGATTGCCTATGCCTTGGGCTTTATCGATACAGAGCAGATTTCTGCCCGCTGTATGCTGACGATCTTTCAGATGTTTGCCAGCAAAACAGAGGCCTCCAAGCTCAATTTCCTCAAGGGATCCCCGGACACCTATCTCACTCAGCCTATCGTCCGCTACATCCAAGCCCGTGGGGGCCAGATCCACACCCGCAGAGGGGTCAGCCGCATTGAAGTGAACGACTCTCCTCCCTACCCCGTGACCGGCTTGCTCTTGGCCAATGGAGAGCGGGTAGAGGCAGATGTGTACGTGTGCGCAGCGGCGGTGGAAGGGGCCAAGCGGCTGATCCCGGAAGTGTGGCGGCAGTGGCCACAATTCGACAACCTCTACAAGCTGGAATCCGTACCGGTGGCCACGGTGCAGTTGCGCTTCGATGGCTGGGTGACGGAGCTGAACCCCCAAGGCCAGGCCAAACGAGCTGGCGAACACCCAGAGGCTCTGGGTATCGACAATCTCCTCTACACTGCCGATGCCGATTTTTCCTGTTTTGCCGATCTGGCCCTCACCAGCCCCGCCGACTACTACAAACCCGGCCAGGGATCTCTATTACAATGCGTGCTCACGCCGGGGGATCCCTTCATTTCCATGCCCAACGAGCAAATTGCCCAGCACGTGTTGCACCAAGTCCACGAGCTGTTTCCCTCATCCCGGCAGCTGAACATGACCTGGTACAGCGTGGTCAAGCTGGCCCACTCCCTCTACCGAGAGGCACCGGGCATGGATCCCTACCGCCCACAGCAAAAGACCCCAGTACCCAACTTCTTTTTTGCCGGCAGCTACACCGCCCAAGACTACATCGACAGCATGGAAGGGGCCACCCTCTCCGGCCACCTGGCTGCTCAGGCCATTCTGGCTGCCCACAGGGATCCCCAATAGGAGGACTTTCACCTGATGGCACTTGACCCCTTTGACATACTCCCCGTCATAAAGGGCGAGGATTCCGGTTCCTGGTTCTGCTACGGCACTTCCTCTGTCGGGTTGCCCTCCCATTCGCGCCAGCGGGACGGAGCCCTTGAAGCCTGCACTCTCTCGCTTTAGCGGCGCGGAGCGCTTTGTGTCGGCATGAGTGCGGGAGTATGTCACAGTGGGTACCAGAAGTCTTGGCCCAAAGCCGAGAGTTGGGTAGAAGTCCAGCCCTTCGCGCCCCTCGCCAAAAAATACGCTCCATCCTAGGGGATCAATACGAGCCACAGGCCCCATACCCTGAGAGTTTTGCCCAGGAAGGATGATGATCGCCCTCAACCTGCAGCCGGCTGTGAATTTAACCGATGAAGTTTTCGAGCAGCTCTGCCGGCGGAATCCTGAGCTGCGCCTGGAACGCACCGCCCAAGGAGAACTGATCGCCATGGCTCCTGCAGGCAGCGAAAGCAGTCGTCAAAACTTGAGCCTTAGCGCCCAGCTCTGGCAGTGGAACCGGCAAACTCAGCTTGGTGTGGCCTTTGACTCTTCCGCCGGTTTTGCCTTGCCCAATGGGGCCATTCGCTCTCCCGATGCTGCTTGGATGCCCAAAGAGCGCTGGCAGCAGCTCACCCCAGAGCAGCGCCGTCGTTTTGCTCCCCTCTGCCCTGACTTTGTGCTGGAACTGAAGTCTCCTACTGACGAGCTGGCCATCCTTCAGGCCAAGCTGCAGGAGTACCTGGACAACGGATCCCAACTGGGCTGGTTAATCGACCCGGAAAGCGGGAAGGTCTATGTCTATCGCACAGGTCAGCCGGTGCAAGTTTTGGAGCGACCTACCAGCTTGTCTGGGGATCCCGTTCTTCCTGGCTTTGTTATGGATCTCACCCTAATCTGGGGATAACCGACCCACCCCATGACTCCAAATTTCATTTTTCCCACTCTGGGGAGAAACGCCAGGGATCCCCAAGCTGCTTCGCTGCAATTCAAGTAACCCTGCTCTACTGCTTGGAGCCAGAACTAACCGCTGCTCCCACCCTCTCCATTAGGTCGTCCAGCTCGCTGTAGTCCGGCAAAGTGGTGTCGATGGCCTGCCCCTGACGCAACACCACCCGGTCATGTTGGGGTCGCGAGAGCAGCTCGTCAAAGCCACGTCCCTTGAACAGCACCAGATCTGCCGGCAAGCCCACCCCAATTTGCCCTCGCTCGGTCAAGCCCATGATGCGGGCAGGGGTGGTGGTGATGGCCTGGGGCCAATCCCCATAGGGGGTATCCAGGTGCAAAATGCGGGTGGCCTCCCGGAACACCTCCAAGCCATCGTGATCCCCAAAGCCGTAGAAGGGATCCCGGCAATTATCGCTGGCTATCATCACCAGCACGCCCAAAGCCTTCAGCTCATGCAACAGCGTCACTCCCCGCCAGCGGGGGGTATGGCCGGGGTTACGGGCTTGCAAATATAGGTTACACATGGGCAGGCTGACCACGGCAATTCCCGCCTCTCTGACCAAGGCCATAGTCTTGTGGGCCACCTCCGGCGGTTGCACGGCCAGGCTACAGCAATGGCCACACACCACCTGATGGGGAAAATCGTTGCGCAAGGCCGCCGCTGCTACGTGTCTCAATGTGAGGGATCCCGGATCATCCGTCTCATCCGTATGAAAGTCCAGAGCCAAGCCCCGCTCCTTGGCCAGGGCAAACACCCGATCCAATTGCCGATCCAGCTCTGGCCCCATCGTCACCACCCCACCCAGGAGCCCGCCCAGCTCTGCCACCTTGTCTGCCAGCTTCTCCCCTGCGGGGGTGAGAAAGAAGTCTAGGTCCACCAGCGTTACTGCTTGCAGCTCCAGTCTGCCCGCCCACTCTCGGCGCAACTGGACAAACACCTCCCAGTTGGCCCCCATAACCTGAGGATTCTCACAGACCAGATGGGTGCGCACTGCCTGGGATCCATGGGCATAGCTGCAGCGCAAACCAAAGCTGAAGCGACGGTAGAGATCCTCCCGAAACCGCTCCGGATCCCCGTCATAGGCTTGCTTCATCTTCACCCAATCTTCCTGGCCGGCCTGCCTCGCCCCGGCAAAGGTGCCATCGGGATTGGGGGTGCGCGGCCACACATGTCCCTTGTCCAGGTGGGTATGGATGTCCACAAAACACGGCCACACTTGGCCCCGCCTTAGATCCACGCTGGGGATCCCCTGGGGCGGGATCCCTGTTGCCAGCCGGATTTGGCGGATCTGCCCCCCTTCAATTTCCAGATCCAGCAACACCAGGTTATCGCGGTTGGGAACAGCTCCTGGCACCGCCTCCTTCAGTACCGACAGGGGAACCTGAGCATTCAGCAGCCAGTAGTGGGCAACGCCGGGGATCTGCATGGCGGGCAACGAAAAAAGCAGCTCTCCATCGTAAAGGGATCCCGACCTATCCAGATGAATCCAGTGCTACAGCGGCTAGGCAAACTGGCCCACCACCTGCATGGCAAAACTGAGCAAAATGAAGGCCAGCCAGGGGGAAAAGTCCAAGCCGCCAATGGGGGGGATGATGCCGCGGAACAGGTTGAGATAGGGATCGGTGAGTTGGCTGAGCACCGACAGGATGGGGTTAGACCAGTTCAGTTGCGGGAACCAGCTCAGCAAAATCCGCACGATCAGCAGAGCATTGTAAATGACAATGAACTGGTAAAGGGAGCGGAACAGCAAAGACGCGGCAGTGCCGTAGACCAACCCCAGGGAGAGGCCGTCCACCCAAGCGAGAGGAGACAACAAGTGACTGAGCATCATGGTTGGGAAAAGTAGGGAAACAACTCGATCAACTCAACATCCATTAAGCTGAAGCACCTTCGCCAGAGGCAGACCTGGCCCAGGATCGCAACTCAGCCGAGAGAGGATGGCAGAACCTAGAGAGGAAAGCCGCTGCCGCCTCTAGTTTGGCATGGACAGGGATCCCCTGCTCAAGGCTTTTCCTCAACAGCCCTGGAAGAGGTTTCCTTGACGAGCAATTGCGTGCGCATGGCCTGAATCGCCTCGTTTAACTCGGCAATCTTGGCCTCTAGAGTGCGGCGGGCTTGAGCAATGCGTTCTGCCTCATTTTCCCACTTCTTCCAGTCGCTGGACATGGCGGGCTCACCTGAAGCACTGAGGCGCGGTCGTTCAGGGGCTACCGAGGTGCCGTTGAGGCGATCCGGATCCCGGCGTTGGCCTTCGGCGGATCCCTTGCTGAGTCGAGGGGCAAGCACAAACCCGATCACCCCGCCGATCATCCCTCCCAACACGGCGCCGGTCACTACACCCGCAATGAAATCACCTTTCTGATCTGCCACGCTTCTGTCCAGCTCAATAAACAACAAACTTAAACTTGAGCCACCTTCTTCCGTTCTATCTTTCCTGTCCCACTCCTGCCAGCAAATCCGACCAGGGTTGAGGTGGCCGCCAGCGGCTAAGATGTTCCAGATGGGCTTGCACCTGATCCCTGAACTCGGCAAACGTGTGTTGCAGATCGCCGGTCGAGGGTAGGGATCTCAGCGTCGCCTGCCAGAGGTAGGCCGGGGAAAGTTCAGGGATGATCAACCGCCACAGGCGCTGCAGCTCCTCAAAGTGAAGGCGATCATCTTCTGTGAGGGAAAGCACCAACTGGCGGCGCAGATCGCGGGCCTCTTCCGACATCAGGTAGCGCAAGCCCATTTGGGCGGTGGGCAACCAATCCAGTTCCCCATCGCTGCGGGCAATTTGAATCAGGTTCTCCAGGCGGTTCCAGCGGAACTTGCCGTCTTTGATCAACACTTGCAGCAGCCGTTGGCGAATACGAGGCGATTCGTCCGTCAGCAGGCGCTTGGCCACATAGGGATAGGCCACACCAACGATGCGGAACTGGGGATAGAGGCTGAGGGCTACTCCCTCTTGGGTCACCAAAGAGCGGATCACCAGAGCAAAGTGGGAGGGCACCTGAAAGGGGTAGCGGTACATCAAGTCGGAGAACTGATCTGTGGCCGTTTTGAAGTTAAAGTTGACCACCTCTTGGGTCAGCACGTCTGCCAGCACCTTTTCCAAGGCGGGGATCAGCTCTTGGCGGCCGACATCCGACTGCAAAAAGCCCAGATGAATAAAGTCATCGATCAGGGCGTTGTAGTCGCGATCCACCAGGTGAACCAGAGCATCCACCAAGTACTCCTTCATTTCCTCGGTAAGCTGATCCATCATGCCGAAATCGATGTAAGCCAAGCGACCATCGGCCAGGGCAAACAAGTTACCTGGGTGGGGATCCGCGTGGAAAAAGCCGTATTCCAGCAATTGCTTGAGGGCAGCAACCACCCCGATACGCACCAATTGTTTCACCTCCAGGTTGGCTGCTCGAATGCGCTCCACATCCGTCAGCTTGATGCCGTCGATCCACTCCAGGGTCAGAACCCGGCGGGTGCTGTAAGCCCAGAAGATGCGCGGCACGTACACATCCGGATCGTCGCGGAAGTATTCGGCGAAGCGCTCGCAGTTTCGCCCTTCGTGCAGGTAGTCGATCTCTTCAAAAAGCTTGCGGCCAAACTCATCGACCACCGCCGTCAAAGTACTGCCCAGGTTTAAGGGCAGCCAGGGGCCCAGCCATGTCGAGGCCCAGCGAATCAGGTACAGATCCAGGCTCAACTGCTCTCGCAGATGGGGTCGCTGCACCTTCACCGCCACCCATTCGCCGCTGTGCAACTGCGCTTTGTAAACCTGGCCCAAACTGGCAGCAGCCACCGGCTCTGGAGAGATCTGGGCAAAGATCTCGGCAATCGGACGGCCCAACTCGGATTCGATGCGGGCAAATGCTTGCTCGGAAGGAAATGGCGGCAGTTGATCTTGCAGTTGGGTGAGTTCTTCTAGGTAGTCTTTGCGCACCAGATCGGGGCGGGTGGAGAGGGCCTGACCCACCTTGATGAACGTTGGCCCCAGGTCGGTGAGCAGCTTTCGCAACTGCACCGAGCGCCGTCCCACATTGCGATCAGTGTGTCCCCACAGTTGATCCCAGCGCAAACAGAGGACAAACCACAAGAAAGGCCAGAGAATGGCCAGCGCCCGACCGATCACTTGGGGCAGGCGCCAGCGGTAATAGCGGCAGATCAATTGCGGATCGTAAACTTCCAAAGCGGCAATGGGCGAAGTTCTACTAAACACACTCCAGCGATCTCACAGTCTTTTGTTTTGAAGCTCTTGGTATCCATCTTAACAGAAAAAGCCTCGCCGTTTCTGCGCAAGGGCCTGTCAGCCCCATCCTGCCCCCTTCTCGGCCAGGGCCGGCCTGTTTCCCCCTCAAATGATGGTGTTGTCCGGGATCACCGAGTCTTTGATGATGGTGACGATGCCATTGCTGATCCAGATCCCCTCCTCTTCCCGCTGCGCTTCGGTGACGTGATCCTTGTTGAGGATGCGGACATTGCGCCCAATGCGGGCATTCTTATCCACGATGGCGTTGACAATGTGGGAGTTGGCCCCGATGCCCACCGGTGGGATCCCTTCCTCTAGCCTGGCCTGCCGCTCTTCTACCGACTCGTAGTAATCGGCTCCCATCACCAGGGTGTTTTCGATGATGGTGTTGGCCTCCAAGCGGCTGCGAATGCCGATGATGGAGTTGCGAATTTGGGCGTTTTTGATGATGCAACCATCGGCGATCATGGAGTTGACAATCTGGGAGTCGAGGATTTTGTTGGGGGGCAAAAAGCGCGGGCGGGTGTAGATGGGCATTTCGCTGTCGAAGAAGCTGAAGGGCGGGTTGGGCTGCTGCACCAGTGCCAGGTTGGCCCGGTAAAAAGCCTCGATGGTGCCGATGTCTTCCCAGTAACCCTGGAAGAGGTAGGCTTGCAGATGGTACTTGCCGATGGCTGCCGGCAGCACCTCTTTGCCAAAGTCGGTGTGCTCCTTGACTTTGAGCATCTCGATCAGAGCTTCTCGCTTGAATACATAGATGCCCATGGAGGCGATGTAGGGCTTGGCTTTGGCTTCTTCCGGGCTGAGGCCGAGAGCTTGCGTGTCCACCTGGCAGGCTTTCAGCAGATCTCCTGTTGGCTTTTCCTTGAAATCGACGATGCAACCGTTCTCGCCAAGCTTGAGCAAGCCAAAACCCGAGGCCACTTTTTCTTCACAGGGGAGCACCGCCAGCGTCACATCGGCCCCAACCTGCCGGTGATGCTGGATGAAGGGGCGGTAGTCCATGCGGTAGAGGTGATCCCCAGATAGGATGAGGAAGTCCCGCGGCTTCCAGGAGTCCATCAGCCAGAGGTATTGGCGGACAGCATCGGCGGTGCCTTGGAACCAATCGGGATTGTCAGGGGTTTGTTGGGCCGCCAAAACGTCCACAAAGCCGCCTGTAAAGGGAGACAAGCGGTAGGTGTTGACGATGTGGCGGTTCAGAGAGGCAGAGTTGAACTGGGTGAGGACGTAGATTTTTTCGATGTCGGAGTTGATGCAGTTGCTGACCGGGATGTCGATGAGGCGGTATTTGCCGGCCAGGGGCACAGCGGGTTTGGCGCGGCGCTTGGTCAGGGGATAAAGTCGGGTGCCACGCCCACCTCCCAAGATGATCGCCAGTACATCGCGCATGGTTGTCCTCCACCAGGCTACACCCAATAGCATAGACTGCTGCGGGGCCACCTCAACGACTGTCCTGTCGGATCTGGCCAAGCTGCTCGGGAAGGGGAACAAGTTGGCAAGACAGAATGCAGGGAGAGCTGATGGCGCGTATCCTGGCCTTTACCAACAACAAAGGGGGCACCGGCAAGTCCACCCTCTGCGTCCACGCGGCTCAGTTGACGGCCCAACGGGGATACCGAGTTCTGCTCATCGATCTCACGTCCCAGGCCACTGCCAGCAACCTTTACCTGGAAGGGGCCGGATCCCTGGCGGCACCGGAAACGGCTTGGGCCAGCTTACACCCGCAGCACCAACGTCCTCTGGAAGAGGTGATCTACTGCACGGACAAGGGAGTGGATGTGGCGCCCTCCCACAGCACCATGGCGGAAGTGGCGGCCCAACTGGCTGCTGCCGGAGAGACGGGTCAGGATCTGTTGCAGCGCCAACTGGATCCCTTGCTGCCGGACTACGACTTCATCTTTCTCGATACGCCGGGAGAACTGAATGCCCTCACCGCCAATGCCCTGCGGGTGGCCCAGCGGGTGTTGATCCCGACACGGCTCAACCGCGCCGATTTCTCCTGCACGGAAGTAACCTTGCGCTACATTGAGGCCCTGAAAGGCCAGCTCAGCCACGCCCGCGCCGTTTTGACGATGCTGGACGACCGCTATCTGCCGGGGGGCATTTGGTCGGGATCCCACACCGGGCAATTGTACGTGCAAGCGCAACAGATTTTTGCGGATGTGCTTTCACCCGTTACCATTCCAGATAGCAGCGATTTGCGCATCGCCTTTGACTACGGCTTGACGGTGATGGACTATCGGCCTGGGTCGGCGGTGTGTCAGCGGCTGCTACAGTTTGTTGAACGCGAGGTGCTCTTGTGACTGGATCTGACCGCAGCCTCTTTCCTTCGTCGGGGGAAATTTCCCGCCGCTCCGGCGGAATTCGGCGCAAGGCCGGTGCTAAAACCAGTTCAGAGCCCACCTCCGCAGAGTCTACTCCCACAGGCGAGGAGCCGACAACGATGTCTTCTCAGTCTCCCCCAGAACCAACCCCAGAATTGCCGGAAATTGCAGCCCTCAAAAGCCAACTGGCCGAAGCTCAACAACTCTTGCAAGACTACCAAAACAAAGTCTCTACCCTGCAAGCTCAATTGCAGCAGGTTACTGCCCATCGGGACGAATTGCAAAAGGCGCTGGCGCAGTTGCAAGCGGTTGCGGACGAGCGGGCCAAAACCATCCAGGAGTTACGGAAACCCAAAGAGCAAGCCCCCATCATTCAGCCCAAACCCCAATCCTCGCCTCTGCACGCGCAAAAGAAGATTATGAATCGGCCCATCTTCGACAATGTATCAGCCACCGATGAAAGCATGCCTCCCTATCTGCTGGATTGACTGGGATGGAAGGGATCCCTAAGGGCGTGATTTGGATGGGGTCTCCACCTGTTCTGCTCCCTCCTGTTTTCAGCCCGACCTGTGCTTTTTTCCCTGCTTCCTGGAGATCCGGGATTCGATAGTTGGATATTGGATTGGATAACCTTTGTTCTCAGTGCCCTTCTCATGAGCCAATCTCCATCGACTCTCCCTGCTGGTGATGCCATTCCGCCCCACGGGGGCACCCTGATCAACCGCATTGCCCCGCCTGAGCAGGCGCAGGAGCTGCGTTCCAAAGCCGAACATTGCCCCATTCTTTATCTCGACGAGCGGGCCCAATCGGATCTGGAGATGATCGCCATTGGGGGCTTCAGCCCGCTAACGGGGTTTATGGGGCGGGAAGATTACCAGGCCGTTCTGGAAACAATGCACCTGGCCAATGGCTTGGCTTGGTCGCTGCCGGTCACCCTGCCGGTCTCCTCAGAAGTGGCAGCGGGTCTGAAAGAGGGGCAAATGATTGCCTTGGCCAGCTCCGCGGGCAAGATCCTGGGCTTACTGGAGCTGACCGAGAAGTTCACCTACGATAAAACATACGAAGCCCTGCAAGTTTATCGCACCACCGATGAGCAACATCCAGGGGTAAAGGTGCTCTACGAGCAGGGATCCGTCTATTTGGCCGGCCCCGTCACCCTCCTGCAGCGGGATCCCCACCCTCTTTTTCCGGCCTACCAGATCGATCCGGCCCAATCGCGGCAACTGTTTCGGGAAAGAGGCTGGAGAACCATTGTAGGCTTCCAAACCCGCAACCCCATCCACCGCGCCCATGAATACATCCAAAAATGTGCCTTGGAGATTGTGGACGGGCTATTTTTGCACCCGCTGGTGGGGGCTACCAAAAGCGACGACATTCCCGCCGATGTGCGTATGCGCTGCTACGAGGTGTTGATCGAAAAGTACTACCCCAAGGAGCGGGTGATCTTGGCCATCAACCCTGCGTCGATGCGCTACGCCGGCCCCCGCGAGGCTATTTTCCATGCTCTCATTCGCAAAAACTATGGCTGTACCCATTTCATTGTGGGGCGGGATCACGCCGGGGTGGGGAACTACTACGGTACCTACGATGCCCAACACATTTTCGATGAGTTCCAGCCGGGGGAGCTGGGCATCATTCCCTTGAAGTTTGAACATGCTTTCTATTGCACCGTCACCGGCACCATGGCCACGGCCAAGACCAGCCCCAGCCAGCCTCACCAGCGCATTCACCTCTCAGGTACCAAGGTGCGGGAAATGCTGCGCCGCGGTGAAGTGCCCCCGCCGGAGTTTTCTCGACCAGAAGTGGCCCGGCTGCTGGCCGAAGCCATGCGAGAGCGGGGTTAACCCTGGGAATCTCCCTAAGTGGCAGTCAAAAAGGGCCTGGGACAGACCAGACCCTCTGTATTGAAAGTTGAAGTTAACAAGATTCAAGCCGAATATCAGGCCGGCTCCGCCAGATTGATCGTCGGGTTGCGGTCGAAGAAGCCCCAAGGTATCAGCTTAAAGCCCGTTCTGTGTACAGGCATCACCGGCCAATCCTCTGGGCGCGGCACATGGGAAACGCCCAAGGAATACCAAACCACCAGATCCTCCCCTTCTAGAGGTTGGTCGTCGCTCACCCACTTCGGCAATCCTTCTCCAGGCCCGCTTTGGTTGGGATAAGGGCCAGCAGCATACAGTTCGCCGGGCTGGTAGTGGGTAGCCCAGAAGTGGTGGGTGGCAAATCCGGCCCGCTCCCGCACGTTGGATCCCTCGACCGGCAGGAACATGGCATTGGGGCCGGGCATGAGGGCGTAGCCGGTAGGAGCGCCGAGGGCGTTGGTCTTGCTGCTGGAGACGATGACCCACTTACGGCTGCTGGCCATGTTCAAGTCCCGTACGGCCTCTTTTTCGCTGAGCAAATGCTTCTCCTCCATGATGAAGGCGTTGCCTGCCGGGTTGTCGGGGCTTTGGGGCAGGGGCTTGAGGTTCATCTCCATAACGGCATTGTCGGTGCCATCCACATCCATATCCAGCCGGAAGCTGAAGTAGTGCTGGTGGTTGGTACCGCCCACATTGGGTGCCATCAGGGGGGCAAAGGGATCCGCGTCAGCAGTCGTCACAGCATCTGTACCCTTGGCCAAGACGATTCCGGTCAGATCTGCCTGCACTTCAAAGGTGCCATCCTGGTGAAACACCCAGCTAATGCCGTAGTCGTAATTGCCGATGGCGGCGGTCATGGTCATGACCAACTCACGGCTGCGGCGCACATCGTTGCGCTTTGTGTTGTACTCGTAGTGCTTCCAGAGCATGCCGTTATCCCGCTCGTAGAGGCCAATCACCCCCGGCATCACGTAGGGCTCCCCATCGTTGTCGGCAAAGACGGCATCCAGCAACAGGCCGTTCTCCGGTACCTCCTTGCCCAGCTCCATGGTGTTGGCGAGCAAGCCAAAGTTGTATTCCCCCACATCAAAGGCGTTGCGGAAATACCAGGTTTCATCGGGATCCCCGTAGGGCACCACCATCTCCGAGAGGCTCACCCGGTAGAACACAGGCCGTTCTTCTTCTCCCTCTTGGTAGCGAGCAGTGTAGAGCACCAATCCCTCGCGCGGGTGCATCAGGTAGCGGAACTTCCAGCCTTGCCAGGTGATCTCGTTACCCTTGATGTCGTAGCTGGCGCCCTCGGGGTGGGTAATTTTTAGAGGTTTGGGGGCGGGGCGAACGCTGCCCAGAGAAGCGAGGTCGTAGTCAAAGCTCTCTTTGGAGAAGGCCACAAGGGTGTCATCGTCGATCAGCTTTGAGACTTTTCCCGTGTTCAGGTTCACAGTGGCCAAAACCCCTTCAATGGGGGCACCGTAGTAGTTCCAGTTGTCGCCTTTGTAGTAGGAAATGCCGCGACAGAAGCGATTTCCGGAGGCTTTTTCCTCTTCGCTCAAGTTGCCCGGCGCCCAACAATCCACAGCCACGCGGTCGAAATCGGTGATCCCCCGCTTGCGCATTGCCTCTTGCCAGCCGGGATCCGCCTTCACCACTTCTGCGGCCAACCCAAACTCGCTGCTCACCATCGCCGGTTGCACACCGGTCACTTCCGTCCAGCTAACCAGCTTGTTTTCCATCAGGTCGACAATGGCTTCGTGGGTGCGGTTGGCCTTCGGTTCGTAAACGATGGCAAAAGCTTCTCGGCGAAAGGGATCCCCCGGCTGAAAGCTGAGCACCTCGGCTTTGTCGGGCTCCCGCAGATCGATCAGCACAAAGGTGGCATCCTCGGCCAAGTTCTCGGCCTTGCGGATAACGCTGGCCGTCATTTTAATTTCCTCGGCAGTCAGGGGATCCAGCGGGTGAGAGGCCTTGGGGGATCCCGGCGAACTGGCGATGGTCAGAGCTACAATACCGACGCCAAATACAACTGTGATAACCAATATCTTTAGCCAACGTGGCCACTGCCGCCCAATGTTCAACATGGATAAACCCCCTTTTGGGTATGCGGATGGGGTGAGGATTGCCGGCCAAGCCCACCCCTCTAAAGTGGCCTCATTCAAGCATATGGACGGGGTTACAAGTGCATCCAACGCTACCAAGTCCGCTGCCGGCCTCTGCCTTATCCCATAAAAAACCCCACGCCAAAGGCATGGGGAGAATGCATGACGGGAATCCGGCTCTCCTACACCCTGAGGTCAAAAAGCCCTGAATAGGTGGCAACAGCCCTCATCCCGCTTCAAACCGGAGTTGTTCGGGATCCACATAATAGCAGCGGGCATTGTCAGCACAGATCAACGCCCAGCCATTTTGGTCAGCCTCGACCAAAGTATACTCAGACTGGGGGATGAAGTGGCCTTGGTGGTTTCGGGTATCGCTCTTAACCCAAACAATCTGACGGTTCATCTTAAAGTTCCTCCCATTTGCGGTCAAAGGGGTCAAAAGAGTAAGGTTCGAAAATAGGACTCGATCTCAGCGGCTATGGAAGCAGCGGCAATACAGCCCGCACCGCAATACAATGAAGTGCAGCGTAAAAAGTACAGCCACCACCGGGCCAAGCATCTCGCACCAACCCAGAGCCCAATCTCATCAATTGAGTCCGGCGAAGGGAAGGCGATGAGAGCTAGCCCCTATGGATAAATGGATTTCATCTTGCGATTGGGTACAATGAAGTCTAGCACCGACCCCATGAGGACATCGCTAAGAGTTGTAGATTAAAATAACGAGCCCTAGATTTTCCTAAAATCTTGTTGCAAAACCAGGAATAGGGTCACTTAATCTTCTTCAAAAAGCCAGTTGTAAATCTTGCTCAAGTGGGGCCAAGCGGGACGGCGGTTCCCTCCCTCTTGCAGGTTGGATTTGACACCCTCAATCTGCTCGGGATCCCGTGCCAAGATTTGCTTAATGGCCTCCACCTGCTGGCGTACCCCGGTTTTTTTCAGCTCCAGCATGGCTAGGGTCAGATTCACACGGGGCTGGGCATCCACCGGATCCAACTTCACAGCAGTCTGGGCGGCCTTCAGAGCTTTTTCCGCCTGCCCCTCCAGAAGGTAGAGCCAGGACAAGCACGTCCAAGCCGCCGCCGCCTTTGGGGATCCCTTACAGATTGACTCAAAAGAGGGAATTAACGTCTTGGCCGCTTCCCCGGATTCATAGCGCCGAATCCCTTCCTGAAATAATTCTTCAATTTTTTGGCTCATCTCCCTCAATCCAGCACATTAGCTTATTGACAAAATCGACGATCTATGCATGTAAAGTCGCTCTTGCCTGCTCGCTCATCTGTTGTAGCGCACTGCCGCTGGGGAGAGGGATCCCTTCTCCTTCGGCCAGCCAGAGCCAATACTCGATATTGCCGGCAGGGCCAGTGATGGGCGACCACGTGTAGCCTTGCACCTGCCAACCCTGGGCCACGGCCGAGCGCATCACCGTCTCCAGCACGCGGGCATGGACAACCGGATCCCGTACCACCCCCTTTTTACCCACCTGGTCTCGGCCCGCCTCAAACTGGGGCTTCACCAGCAACAGCGCCTCCCGTGGGAAACGCAACAGGTTCCACAGCGGAGCTAGCACCTTAGTCAGGGAAATAAAAGACAGGTCTACCACCGCCAAATCCGGCCAGCTCTGGGGAGGTGCCTCGCTTCCGTACAGATCCTCCGGCTGCAGATGGCGCAAGTTGGCCCGCTCCTTTAGGATCACCCGCGCATCCGTTCGCAAAGACCAGGCCAGTTGCCCATAGCCCACATCCACTCCGTAGACCCGCTGGGCTCCCCGTTTCAACAAGCAGTCTGTAAAACCTCCTGTGGAAATGCCCGCATCCAAACAAATACGACCCTGCACCTGAACAGGAAAAGTTTGCAGCGCCCCCTGTAGCTTTTCTCCCCCCCGTGAGACAAAAGCAGGCCCAGACTGGACTTGCACCGCTGGATCCCCGCTCACCCAGGTTCCAGGCTTTTCCGCCCGCACCCCATTTAGAAAGACTTCTCCTGCCAAAATGGAGCGTTGCGCTTGCTGGCGTGAGGAAAAATATCCGCGCTCCACCAACCAGCTATCCAGACGCACCCGCTTGGCCATCTCGCCGGTGCCTCACCTTGCATAGATCTTCCCGCCCATTAGAATAGGCGAGCGGGATCCCAACTGACCAGAATTGAGGGATCGCCAACAGCAGATTAGCCGAACCGTCCGCTCACGTACTCTTCCGTTTCCCGATGGGCGGGAGAGTTAAAGATTTTCTCAGTGCGGTTAAACTCCACCAGCCGTCCGTAGCGAAACCCCTCTTCGTCGACTTCAGTGTTGAAGAAGGCGGTAAAGTCGGAGACCCGCGCTGCCTGCTGCATGTTGTGGGTAACGATAATGATCGTGTAGCGACGGCCCAGTTCCTTGAGCAACTCCTCAATGCGCAACGTGGAGATTGGATCCAACGAGGCACAGGGCTCGTCCATCAGGATCACCTCTGGTTGGATGGCCAAGGTGCGGGCAATGCAGAGGCGCTGCTGCTGTCCCCCCGAAAGGGAGAGGCCGCTCGTCTTCAACTTGTCTTTCACCTCGTCCCAGAGGACGGCCTGACGCAATGCGCGCTCTACCAGCTCATCCAAGTCTCCTTGGTAGCCGTTGACCCGTGGCCCAAAGGCAATGTTGTCGTAGATGGACTTCGGGAAGGGGTTGGGCTTTTGGAACACCAGGCCAACTCGCCGCCGCACTTCAGCAGGATCTACATCGGGATCGTAGATGTTTTTCCCGTGAAAAATTACGGATCCCTCTACTCTCGCCCCCGGGATCAGATCGTTCATGCGGTTAAAGCAGCGCAGCAAAGTACTCTTGCCGCAGCCGGAAGGGCCAATAAAAGCAGTGATGTGATTCTTGGGAATCTTCAGAGAAACCTGCTTCACCGCCAAATGAGAGCCGTAGTAAACACTGACTGCTTGCGTTTCCAGCTCAACAGTTAACTTGGCAGACTTCTTAGAGGAATCAGGAGTGCCGGGAAATGGAGGGCGCATAGGAATACCAGAGGTAGACGTTGCTTCAGAACCCAAACTCAAAATCGAAGAATAGTGAGGCAAAAATCTCAGAAGAACCAGATCAGATAGTAATGGTTTCCTGACGACGACTCAGCAGCAGCCGGAAACTGATCGTGGTGATCAAAACCAGAATCACCAAAGCCAAGGCTCCTCCCCAAGCAATTTTCTGCTGGTTCTCGAAGGGAACAATGGCAAAGTTGTAGATCAGCACCGCCAACGAGGCTACTGGCTTCAGCAGACCATTAGGCCATAGAAAGCTGAACAGAGCAGTAAAAATTAGAGGTGCAGTCTCCCCAGCTGCTCGGGCAATGGCCAAGGTCACTCCCGTCAGAACGACCGGCAAAGCAGCTGGCAAAACGACCCGAAACACAGTCTGCACCCGCGAAGCTCCCAAGGCGTAGGCGGCAGCCCGAGTGTCCGCCGGCACCAAGCGCAGAGCCTCCTCGCAGGAGAGGATGATGATCGGCAAAGTCAATACCGATAGAGCTACTCCGCCAGAAAGGGCAGAAAAGGTCTTGGTGGAAAGCACCAGCACCCCATAGGCGAACACGCCAGCGATGATGGAAGGAACCCCCGTCAGCACTTTGATAATGAAACGCAGAGATGATGCTGTAGAACTGTTCTGGCCGAACTCCGAGAGATAGATCGCAGCAAATAGACCAATAGGGAAAGTGATTGTAATGGCAATCGATACCACAATGATCGTTCCCAGCACAGCGTTGCCAAAGCCGCCTACCTGATCGCCAGGAGGAGGAGGAAGCTGGGTTAAGGTCTGCCAATTGAAGCGCTCAATGCCATTGACGAAAACATAGTAAAGGATGGAAGCGAGCACAACAATCGCAAAAATGCTGGAAGCAAAGATCAGGCCTGTCATCACCCAGTCCAGCACGACGCGCTTGGATCTGACTTTGCGTTTGAACAAATTGGCCTGTGCTGCCACTTGTGTCGCCATGTTCCTCTACTCCCGAGAAGCCGTCAAAGCAAACTTGACCTGACGAACCATCAGCTCAGCGATGATGTTGACCACCAGCGTAATGACCAGCAAGATCAAAGCCGCATACATCAGAGCCGAGATCTGCTCGTCGGCTGCTTCTGCAAACTCGCTGGCCAGCAATGCAGGGATGTTGCTGGCAGGGGCCAAAAGCGAGACTCTAATCCCCCGCGCATTGCCAATCAGCATTGCCACCGCCATGGTCTCGCCCAGGGCGCGTCCCAAACCCAGCACCACAGCCCCCAACATACCCCCAATCGCAGCCGGTAGTACCACTCCAAAAATGGCTTCCCATCGCGTAGCCCCCATCGCATAGGCAGCCGCGCGCAGCTCAGGAGGAACAGCCACCAAAACCTCTCTGGCGATGGCCGTGATGATGGGGATGATCATGATCCCCAAGACAACCCCTGCCGTCAGCATCCCCGGCCCAATCGGTGGTGTGCTGAAAATGGGAAGCCAATTGAAGTTCTCGTACAGGAACATCTGAACGGGGCGGAAGAAGGGGATGAAGACAAACAATCCCCAAATGCCGAACACCACACTGGGAATAGCCGCCAACAGCTCAACCACAATGATCAGAGCCAGACGCAAGGACTTCGGAAGAAAATCCTCGCTCAGAAAAATAGAGATGCCAAAGCTAAAAGGAACCCCCACAATCAGAGCGATGAGAGAAGTCACTAGCGTGCCGTAGATCTGTGGCCAGGCCCCATAGATATCCTCGACCGGATCCCAGGTGGTGTTCCAGAAAAAGCTTAGTCCAAACCTGTCTATAGCAGGTAAAGACTGAATGCCGATCTCCAGAGCAATCCAGAGCAGCAGGAAGGCCGAGAAAAACACGGCAATCCGCGTAGCCCAGATAAAAACCTGGTCGCGCCGGCGCTGGAAAACCGGCCGAGGCCGAAACATAGAACTGCTGTCAGAAAAAAAGGTATTCATCCGCCTGAAGCCAGAAGTGGTTGGTAAGAGTTTTTACGGGGTAATGCCTTCCAGCGCAGCCAGAGCTTTTTGCCGCGTTTCTTCCGGCAGAGGGACATATCCCAACTGCTCAGCGAAAGCCTGCCCCTCAGTGAGGCCGTAGCGGAGAAACTCTTTAACGGCCTTGGAAGTCTCGGCTTTGGGGTAAACCTTGTAGGCAAGGATCCAGGTGTAGCCCACAATAGGGTAAGAGTCTTCCCCACTAGGATCCGGATCGACCCCCAGCAAACGCTCGTCGAGCTGAATTCTGGCCAGCGCCGCTTTCTCCGTCTCGACGTTGGGAGTTACAAACTTGCCTGCCCGGTTTTCCAGACGGGCAATGTTCAGGTTGTTGAGCTTGGCAAAGCCGAATTCCACGTAGCCAATCGAGCCAGAAATTTGCTTGATCTGCTCGGAAACCCCTTCGTTCCCACGCGCCCCTACGCCGGTTGGCCAGTTTACCGAAGGGCCGCGACCCACCTTTTGCTTCCACTCTGGGCTAATAGCGTTGAGGTGAGTGGTGAAGATATCGGTGGTACCACTTCCATCAGAGCGATGCACGACGGTAATCGGCAAATCCGGGAAAGTCACCTGTGGGTTAAGGCCAGCCAGCAGGGGATCGTTCCAGTTCTTGATCTTGCCCAGGAAGATATTCGCCAGTGCCAGGCGGGAAAGGCGGATTTCGGGGCCCACCCCAGGAATGTTGTACGCTGCAACTAACGCTCCGCCCACCATGGGTACAGAAACCATCCCTTTGGGAGGGTTAGCCTCATTCTCAATTTGGTTGATCTGTTCAGGACGGGGCACGCTGTCAGTGGCACCGAAATCGACCGTGCGGGCTACAAACTGCTGACGACCCGCACCGCTTCCTACAGACTGATAGTTGACCTGGATGTTAGGGTTTTTCTTGCCAAATTCCTGGGCCCAAGTTTGATAGATGGGGGCCGGGAAGGTCGCCCCAGCGCCATTGATGGTGATGGTCTGCTGAGCAAACACCCGCTGCCAATTCGCCTGGCTAGCCGCAAAGCCGGCAACAGTGGCAGATAGAAACTTCAGGAAAGAACGACGCTCCAAGGGGTGCAACGTCACCATACAGATCTCCTCTCCCAGATGAAGATAAAATCCTAGCCCAGATCTAAAAAAGGCTACTTCACTCGAGAACCTTACCCAACCCAATCAAAACTCGTCGGGCTGGGTATGCCACTACCGCCTGGAAGCTTGGAGGCAACCCTCAAGCTAACCCTGCGATCCTCAACAAGCCTTCAACCAATAGCAACATCCCAGGGATCCCTTTGAGCACGCAGGGTTCCCTCGGGAACGCTCCATTGAAGACTTCGCCAGTCCGCGCAGCTACTATAACGTAAAGGCCAGTTGTTTTTGGTTAAAACGAGGCTAAGCCCAGGTTATCTCTAGGGATATCCGCCAAATGTTGCAAACCCCTCAAGGGATCCCCTTTGGTGTCAGCCACTCCCTATCCTGGATTGGGTATCTCCCAAAACAGAGAACTTCCGCCTTTTGAGTTTGGAAAGGTGGCTTCTTCATCTTCCCGCCAAGGTTCAGAGCTGGAAGAGGACTCTAGAGACCTGCCAATCGGGAATAAGCTCTGAGAAGGGATCCCTCATGCCAAAGGGCTGAGGCGTAGGGGGCAGCTTGCTTTGGAGTTTATAGTCGTTTCAGGCTAGGGTGAGACGCCTGGGCTATTGAGAAAAGCCTTCTTCCCCCGTACATTATTGCTCCGTAACGCTGACGCGACGGCGCGACCAACGTTCTAGGTGGGGGTGCAGTGTCCTGGTTTGAATCGAAATGACCATAAGCTGACAATGGCTCTACTGAGCCTCTAGAATGGAGGGCTGTCGAGAAAAGAAGTGTCTTCCCAATGTCGAAACGTAACATGCAGGTTGTGCTGCGCCAGGCGATCCCAGGGCTGGGCAAGCCCGGAGAGATTGTCAACGTCAAGCCCGGCTATGCTCGCAACTACCTCTTCCCGCGGCAGATGGCGGTGCGGGTTACCCCTGGCATACTGAAGGAGCAGCAAATGCGCTTGGAGCAAGAAGCGGCTCGCAAGTTGGCGGAAAAGCAACAGGCGGAAAACTACAAGACTGCTCTGGAGACCATCGGTCGCTTTGTCATCCGTAAGAAAGTGGGAGAACACGACCTCCTATTTGGGCAGGTGACCACCAGCGATATTGCTGAGGTGGTGCTGGCTACCAGCGGTCTAGATATCGACCGCCGCAACATTCTCCTCAACGAGGAAATCAAAAAAACCGGGGTTTATCCCGTGCAGGTAAAGTTACACCCCGAAGTTACCGCTACGCTGCGCATTCAGGTTACTCCCGAATGAGGACTCACCTTCGAGGATCCCTGAGTTCCCGTGAGGGATCCCGGGGTGAGTAGGGTTTTTGCCTTAGGCAACAAGCGGGTATGCTCAGCCTAGAGCTTGACCCGCCTGACGATTGGAGCTGACTGGCTGAGAGGCCGGTTGCCCTAGGGCTGGGTTGATTTTCCTACTCCTGGCTTGTGGTGATCAGCGATTACGACTTAACGGGTGGGGATCGGCTTCCTCCTCAAAACATTGAAGCCGAGGAGGAAATCCTGGGGGGCATTCTCCTCGATCCGGATGCGTTGGTGCGGGTCGCGGAGTTTCTGCGTCCAGAGATGTTCTATATCTCTGCCCACCAAGAGATTTACCGGGCTGCTCTCCAACTGCACAGCCAAGGGCAGCCCACTGACCTGATGACTGTGTCTGCCTGGTTGGCGGATCATCATCTTCTGGAGCGGGTGGGAGGAACAGGGGCGATTCGTCGCCTGCTAGAGCAAACCGTCAGCAGCGTCAACATCGACCAGTATGCTCGCCTGGTGATGGATAAATACATGCGCCGCCAGTTGATCCAGGTGAGCAACACCCTGGCTCGTTTGGCCTACGATACCAGTCAGCCCCTGTCTCAGGTGATGGATCAAGCCGAGCAGCAGGTGTTTGGCCTCACCCAAGAGCGAGTGCAGCGTAGCCTCATCCCGGCTTCTGAGGTTTTGGTCAATATCTTCTCGGACTTGGAAGAGAAGTTCCAAAGCGGGGCACAGCTTCCGGGGATCCCGACCAAATTCATCGACCTGGATAACCTGACTCAGGGCTTGCAGCGATCCGACTTGTTGATCCTGGCCGGTCGTCCCTCGATGGGGAAAACCAGTCTTGCCCTCAACATTGCCCAAAATGTGGCTGCCTATGCCAAGCAGCCGGTCGCTATCTTTAGCCTGGAAATGTCGAGGGAGCAACTGGTGCAGCGGCTTTTGGCCAGCGAAGCCCGCATCGACAGCAGCCGTCTGCGCTCTGGGCGCATTAGCGAACACGAGTGGCAGCGCCTGGGCCAAGCCATTGGTTTTTTGTCGCAACTGCCCCTGTTCATCGACGATACCCCCGACTGTACTGTTACAGAAATTCGCTCCAAAGCGCGGCGTTTGCAGGCGGAACAGGGGGGAACGTTGGGGATGGTGTTGATCGACTACCTACAACTGATGCAGGGATCCGCCGCCGACAACCGGGTGCAGGAGCTGTCGCGCATTACTCGTGGCCTCAAGGCCATGGCCAAGGAGCTGATGGTGCCGGTGCTGGTGCTGTCTCAGCTCAGTCGAGCTGTTGAGTCTCGCTCCGATAAGCGCCCGCAACTGGCAGACCTGCGGGAATCGGGCTGTCTGGCCGGGGATACGCAGGTGATGGATGCGGATCGCGGCAAGATCTGGCGGTTGGATCAACTGGCGGCCCTACCGGCTGCGGCGGAACTGCCCCGCCTGCTCAGCTTGAACGGACGCGGACGCCTGGTGCCCCAGCAGCCGGTGAAGGTGTTTCGCAGCGGTCACCAGCCCACTTGTCTTCTGAAGACCCGCCTCAACTTTTCCATTCGCGCCACCGGCAATCACCCCTTTTTCACCCAACAGGGCTGGAAAACCTTGGACGAGCTGCAATTGGAGGAAGAGGTGGCGGTGGTGGTGCAGGAGGGGCTGATCTGGGATCCGGTGGTGTTCATCAGCGAGCCGGGGGAGCCTCAGCCGGTTTA
Source organism: Synechococcus sp. R55.4 (assembly GCF_047461935.1). Lineage (NCBI taxonomy): Bacteria > Bacillati > Cyanobacteriota > Cyanophyceae > Synechococcales > Synechococcaceae > Synechococcus > Synechococcus sp. R55.4. The sequence goes on from NZ_JANSIF010000041.1 coordinate 26,072, forward strand.
CGACATCGAGATGCCCCGCCATCACAACTTTGTGGCCAACGGGCTGCTGGTACACAACAGCATCGAGCAGGATGCCGATCTGGTGATGATGATCTACCGCCCCGAGTATTACGATCCCAACACCAGCGATCGCGGCATTGCCGAGGTCATCATTGCCAAACATCGCAACGGCCCCACCGGCACTGTGCGCCTGCTGTTCGAAAGCCAGTACACCCAGTTTCGCAACCTGGCAGATCCCAACCGCTGAGCAATCGACGCCGAAGAGGGATCCGGAGCTGCTGCCTTGGGAACAACCCCGCAAGGTGTTAGCTTAGGATCGCTGCGGGCCAAAGCGTTGCTCTTGAGCCGGCTACCCTCTCTCCTAATGCTCAAAACGATATGTTTAAAAACGTGTTAATTGCCACCGACCGCCGAGATGGCCTGCAGCGTTTTGGCAAGTGTCTAGAAGATCTGCACAGCAATGGCATCGAGCGCGTCACCTTCGTCCGCAGCGTAGATTGGCAAGAGGACGACATCGGCATTCCCGACGACATTACCCCCGAAGTCCAGGCAGAGCAGACCCAGTTGCAGAAGCTGCTGAACCCGATCCCGGCGGGGTTGGAAGTCAAGGCTCTGGTGCAGGCGGGCAGGCCAGCCGATCTAATCCTAAAAGGCATCCAAACCTATGGCTCCGATCTGCTGATTACAGGCATGGGTACCCACAACCTGCTCGCCGAAAAATTGTTCGGCAGCACCACCATGACGCTGTTGCCGAAGCTGAAAATCCCCCTACTGGTGATGCGCCCCCAACTGCTGGCTACCTTTACCCTGGAAGAATTGCGCTTGCGCAGCCGCCACCTGTTTCGCTGCCTCTTGGTGCCCTTTGACTTTGAGCAGCCGCGTCAGCAGTTGCTGAACCATCTCGGCCACCTGCTGCCCGGTACTTCCCAGTGCCAGACGCTTACCCTGCTCTACGTGGTGGATCCCAGCGCCCGCCGCAACCAAGGAACTCCGGTGGAGGTGCTCAAGCGCAAAGCCGAGGCTGACCTGGCCCAGGTGCTTGAACCCCTGAGCGAGCAGGTGAAGCCCGTACAGTTGCGCACCCTGGTGCGGGTGGGATCCCCTCTCAAAGAGATCCTAGCTACTGCTGCCGATGAAGACATGACGGCCATTGCCACTGCCTCCCCCCATGTGGGCAGCTTTTGGGAGTGGTCGGTTCGCAGCCTCACCGGCGAGATTTTGCGGCAAAGTTGGCATCCGGTGTTGTTTTTCCCGCGCGGGTCTTTGGCCCAATAAATCCAGGCAAGATCCAAGCCGAGTGTTGCAGATTGAACTCACCTTCCATGAACCCCCCTTCCACGACAGCGCTGCAGGATCTGTTTCGGGCGGTGGCCCAAGGGAAGCTCACCCCAGAGCAAGCTCTGCAGGCCTATCGCTTTCTGCCCTTCGAGCCGGTGGGAGATTTCGCCCATGTGGATCACCACCGTCCCTTGCGCACGGGCTTTCCCGAAGCCGTGTGGGGGCCGGGCAAGACCCCAGATCAGATTGCCCAGATCCTGGAGCAACTCCACCAGCGGGGATCCCTGGCCTTGGCCACCCGCATCGAAGCCCAGGTGTATGCCGAGATCCGCAGCCGCTTGCCCCAGGTGCAGTATTCCCAGGTGGCCCGCTTGTGTTGGATCCCGTCCCAGCAGGTGGTCAGCCATCCTGGACAGGTCAGCGTGATCTCCGCCGGCACTGCCGACTTACCGGTGGCAGAAGAAGCCGCCCTCACGCTCGAGCTTTCTGGGTTTCAGGTGAAGCGCCTCTGGGATGTGGGGGTGGCCGGGATCCATCGGCTGCTGCACAACCGGGCGGCCCTGCAAGCGGACGTGCTGATCGTGGTGGCGGGCATGGAGGGGGCCTTGGCCAGCGTGGTGGCGGGTCTGGCGGATTGTCCGGTGATCGCTGTGCCCACCAGCATTGGCTACGGGGCCAGCTTCCAGGGCTTGGCTGCCCTGCTCACGATGCTCAACTCCTGCGCAGCGGGGGTGGGAGTGCTGAACATCGATAACGGTTTCGGGGCGGCCATTCTAGCAGGCCAGATCCTGCGCTGTGGACAACGGCTGGCGGCTCGACTGAGCTCATCCGGCCCCACTGGAGATCCAACAGAGGATGGCCAGATTTCAGAAGGTTAAGAACTGTAAATGGATCCTGAGCCAAACAGGCTATACTCAGGCCATAGTTTAGGCTTGGGCTTTCTCTTTCCCATCCTTCGGGAGTTTGAGGGTGTTGCCTCTGGTCACCTAACTGGGTTCATGCCTTTTTCTGGGGTACCTTTATCCGAAGATGGGGAGGGTTCCTACGCTGGTTAACTGCTGTGTTGGACTGACTGGGGCGGACAAAACGCGCGAATATGCTAATTGATGCAACACTTGTCAAAAATGCAACAGATGCGATGGGGGCAACCTTGATCCTGGCGCAAGGGATGACTCAGTCCTTCACCTGGACAGATATTTTCTTGGTGGCGGCTTTGGTGTTTTTGGAGGCCGCCCTCTCTGCGGACAACGCCGTTGCCCTGGCGGCTCTGGTGAAGCATCTGCCCACCCCCCAGCAGCAGAATCGGGCCTTGCGCTGGGGCATCATCGGCGCTTACAGCTTTCGCATTGCCATTGTCTTTGCAGCGGTTTGGTTGGTGGAGTATCCGCCCGCCCAATTCTTGGGAGCCTGCTACCTGCTCTGGCTGGCCTGGCAGCACTTTCGGGGCGAGGAAGAAGGCCAAGAACAGGACATCACCCGCCACGCCAATTTTTGGCAGACCCTGGTGATGGTGGAACTGACGGATCTGGTTTTTTCTTTCGACAGCATCGCCGCTTCGGTGGGCGTCTCCCGCAAGGCTTGGGTAATCATCCTCGGCGGCATTCTCGGCATTACCCTGATGCGCTACATGGCTTCTCTGTTTTTGCGTTGGTTGGACGAGTTCTCTCACCTGGAAGACGCCGCTTTTGCCATCATCGCCTTGGTGGGGAGCACCATGTTGTTGGAGGTGTTTTTCCCCCAAATCGAGATCCCGGAGTGGGGGATGGTGGTGGCTGTGATCCCCCTATTTGTCTGGGGTTTCTCGCGGCGCGTGAAACTCAATTCGGAGCAGGATGAACAGCCGGAGCTGGCTGACGGAGAGAAGAGGGAAGAGAAAAGAGCAGGGGTTACAGACGAGATGGAAATCGTCCCCTCCGGTTGGGTGACTGCCCTTGAGGAAGACCTCGCCCCTGAGCCCCAGAGCAGAGAGAATGGAGAGGAGAGCATGCCTCTAACCCCCAAAACCCTGAACTTTGCTGAATTTACTGAGCTTTAGGCGGTTTGGCAAAAGTCAT
>NZ_JANSIF010000042.1:0-29206 GCF_047461935.1 Synechococcus sp. R55.4
ATACCGCCTTCCTGTTTGGACTCCGTCCCGCTGACGCGAACAGAGATAGGCAGGATGCGATCGCTTCTTTCCTGAACTATGTTCAGGAGAGTTCAGCGTGAATGTATCAGGTTTGGCGAAGAAATAGCCCTGGCCATACTCGCAGTTCAACAGCCTCATTGGTGCAGTCGCTGTAGGGTTTCGATCCCCTCGGCAGTGACATCCATTCCCAGGCTGCGGGCCAAGGTGATGATCAGGCAATGGTCTCGGCATTTTCTTCATTCGGCCCCCAGCGCGAGATGAAGGAGCGATCGATTTTCAGGCCATTTTTTCAGGCCATTGATGAGGTAATCCTGCAGGCCCCTGAGAGAGGAGTAGCCTGGGCCGAAGTCATCAATACCGATCAAAACCCCCAATTGGCGCAATTGCGCCAGTTGCTCTGCCACCTCCCGCTTCGACTCAGTGATCAGGCTTTCGGTGATCTCCAACTTCAGGTAACTGGGATCCAAATCGGTGTTGGACAGCAGGCGGGCGATAAACTCCACCAATCCTGGCCGAGAAAACTGCTTGCCGGAGAGGTTGACACTCAGGACAACAGCGGCCTTTTTGCCCATCTGGGCCAGCCAGCGCACATGTTGCCAATAGGCTTCCTGGAGAACCCAGCGATCCAACTCCACGATCAGCCCCATCTCTTCGGCAATGGGGATGAACTCAGAAGAGGGGATCAGACCTCGTTCCGGGTGCTCCCATCGCAGAAGCGCCTCAAAACCGACAATACGACCTGTACTCAGTTGCACAATCGGCTGATAGTACACCCGAAATTGCTCCTGACGGAGGGCTTGGCGGATCTCGGTTTCCAGGTGCAGCCGTTGCAAAGCCCGTTGCCGCATCACCTCATCGTAAACGGCGTACTGGGCCTTACCGCGAGACTTCGCCCAAGAAAGGGCCGTGTCGGCATTGCGGATCAACTCCTCCGCGGAGAGAATGCGCCCCCCCTCGCGGCGCAACTCATGAGCATCTTGGCTGATGGCGATGCCAATGCTGGCACTCAGGTGGACGGGCACCGTTTGCCCCTTGACCTCAAAGGGATTGGCGAAGGCGGCGAGCACCCGTTGGGCTACGTGCAGAGCATCTTCGATCCCTTGCACATATTCCAGCAGAATCGTGAACTCATCACCGCCAAAGCGGGCTAGAGTCTCGCTGCTGTCCAAACAACGGGATAGACGTTGGCTGATGTCCACCAACAGTTGATCCCCAACACTGTGCCCAAGGCTGTCGTTGACCATCTTGAAGCCATCCAAATCCAAAAACAGCACCGCCAAAAGGGCCTGTTGCTCCGCCATCCGCTGCATCGCCTGCTTCAGCTTGGCCACAAAAGATGGTTGATTGGGCAGTTGGGTGAGGGGATCCAGAGAGGCTGCCTTGCGCAACCGGGCTTCGAGACGTTTGCGTTCAGTGATCTCCTGCACGATCAAACACAGCAGCGAGCGCTCGCCCAAAACCAGGGTACTGGCGCTCACCAACACATCCACAACTGTGCCCCCTTGCCGCCAATACTGCTGCTCGCTGACCCCCGCCAGAGTTTGCAGGAAGTTGCCTTGGATTTCGGTGTGACGGGCATCCTCAAGGGAGTCTCGATTCGACACCACCAGATCTCTTAGGGTTAGCTTGGCCACATCCGCCGGCGAGTAGCCCAGTAGAGTCTCAAAAGCCGGGTTCACCTCCAGAATCTGCTGCGTAGTCGGGTCGGCCAGGATGACAGTCGGCAAGGCTTGAGCCAAAACGCCCCGATAGCGCTCCTCCCGCTTGCCGATTCGCTGCAGCTCTACTTGAGCCAGCAACCCACCGGCCACCAGCAGACCGGCCACCCCTGCCCAGGCCCAAGGCAAATAGGGCCAAGAGCGGGAATAAGTCAACTGCACCAGCCATTCCCCTGTCTCCGGGATGTTCCCCAGCAGAGCGAAGCTGCCAAGGGTTTGCCCCGCCAACGGCCTAACTTCAATCGGGATCCTGTCAATGTCTGCAATGTCTTGGAGATCTTGTCCAAGGCTTTGCCGCCGTAGGCGCTCAACCATCTCCTGCAAAGATCGAGAAAGGCTGCGGCCATTGAGCGGGTAGGTCTGCAGCGTAAAATCCGATTGGCCTGCCGCAGACAAAGCGGAAGCCGACAGCAGAGAACTGACCAGCCGGGCAGACAGAGAAGGAGATGGAACTGTTTGAGTCAGGGTGGGAGCGGAGAGGGGAGAAGGCAAGCGGTCAGGGGCGGGTTCAGGCTCTGGTTCAGATTTGGCTGAGGACTCCGTCCTGCTTGTGCGAACGGATGGGATCCAAGTCGGCAAAGGATTGGGACTGGCAGGAGTTAAAGCACCGCTGGGAGAAACTCGGTAAGATTCGGCGGCTGCTCGCCAAAGCACCTGCTGCAGAGCTTCCCGCGCTTGGGTTGTTTCTAGCGTGTCAAGGTGGCGCTGGCTCAAAACGGCAATGAACCCGTAGCCCGCCAGCCCCAAACCCCAGCAGAGCAACGGCAGCGAAACCCTAAGTGGTGAGGGGGATCCCGCGCGAATGATCTGGGCCAACTTGACGGAACCCGTGATTGCACGGAGCACACCCAACCTCATTGTTACCTAGACCAATAGTAGGCGAGTTGCCTCCTGTTAAGCAAACTGCACTCAGCCCACAGGGCCATCCTAATGGAACCGCCTTTAGAAACCGTAGCCTATTTTGCCGAAAATCGGCGATCTAAGGAGATTTTTCCGTGCTGAGGCGGGATTCTTGCCGCTTTTCCTCCAATTCCATCAGGATCTGCTGATGACGCTGCCGGGTGATTGGGTAGAACCACACCAGCAGGATCCCGCCGATCAGGGCCACCGCCGGTAAGGGGCCGATGGCAATGCGGATGGCCAACAAAGCCGATTCCGGCTGGATGGGCAGGGCCTCTCCGGCCACCGAAGGCACAAAGCCGGCCCAATCCAGAGCTTGCCCCACGAAAAACAGTCCCAGCGCCAGGCCCACCTTTTGTAAGAAGACCATAAAAGCGTAGAAGATCCCCTCCCGCCGCTCCCCGGTTTGTAGTTCATCCAGATCGATCACATCCGGCAACATGGACCAAGGGCCGAGATAGGCCGTAGCAGAAACCCCAATGCCGGCCAACAGAGCCAGCCCAATCATGATCCCTTGCTGGCCGGGCTGGAGGAAAAACAGGCCCGCCTGCGAGATCAGCCAAAACCCCGCCCCGATAAGGTACATGGTGCGCTTGCCCAGATGGGTGCTCAGTTGGGTCCAGCCAAACAGCGTCAGCACTGCGATCCCCTGTACCGCCAGTACCACCAGGGAAATCCACACCTCCGGCAGGCCCATCCAGAAGACGATGAAGTAGGGGATGATCGTGGCCGTGAACTGAAACGCCAGCCAAGAACACAGGTAGATGCCGCTGACAAACAGGTAGGGGCGGTTGCTGAAGGCCACCCGCAGTTGTTGAACCAGGGGCATGGGATCCCGTTGGAATTGATACCGTTCTCGCACCCCCCAAAAGCAGATCAGCAAGGGCACAGCCGAGATCACTCCAAAACAGGCTCCCGCCAGCAGGTGGCCGGCAGCCCGATCCGGCAGCAAGTTGACCAGCAGGGGAAAGGTGACCACCGCAACCATACTGCCCCCTACAGAGAAGGCAAAGCGGAATTGGTTGAGCTGGGTGCGCTCGTCGTAATCCTGGGTCAGCTCCGCGGTCAGAGAGGCATAGGGGATATTGGCCGCCGAGTAGAAGGTATTGAACAGCAGCGACACCAGTAGGTAGTAGGCGAAAAGGGGGCCAATACGACCGGGAAAAGGGATCCACCACTGGGCCAGGAACGTGAGGCCGAAGGGGAGGGCGGAAAACAGCAACCAGGGACGGCGACGGCCCCAACGACTGCGGGTACGGTCGCTGAGAATGCCGATGATGGGATCGTTGATGGCATCCCAAAAGCGAGTGATGGCGTAGATGCTGCCGGCTAGGCCTGCCGACATGCCAACGGTATTGGTGAGAAAGGGCAGCAAGAAAAAGATGAGGATGTTAGCTGTCATGCCTGTGCCCAGATCCCCCACCCCGTAGGCCAGCTTCGTCCACAGGCTGAGTCGTTGTCTGGTCATCATGTCCCCCTGGAATGCCAGGATCGCAGTGTACGGGGTAGGTGGAGATTTCTTTGGGGATCCCTGAAAGAGCAGATCAAAGTTCGGGGTCTTCTCCCAGCTCTCGTAGCCGCTGGGCCAGTCGTTCGGCTCGGGAGCGTTCTAGGTCTGCCCGCTGCCGTTCCAATTCTGCCCGTTGCCGCTCCAATTCTGCTCCCGTAGGCAACAATTGCCCTGCCCTATCGTACCAGCGCACCCAAAAGCGTTCTCGCCCCTCGTAGGATCCCCACCACCGACCGATACTCAAGTCCAAATCGGGCAACAGAATTGGGGGATGTTCTCCAGCGCCTGAGCCGGGGAGCAGCTCATAGTGTCCGCCCTGGAGTTGATAAACATTCAGCTCATCGGTCTCTAGCTCGAAGGTGACGTAGTAGGGGATCCGCAGCCGCCTTTCGTAGAGCTGGAATTTGGCTTGTCCGGGTTTTTCTTCCCCCTGGTCGTTGCAGATGATCTCCAAGATGAGAATAGGCAAGATATTCCCTTCATCCCAAACCACATAACTTTTGCGGGCAGTGCCATCCCGCCAACGGGGAACCCCCAGCACCAGAAACAAATCTGGAACAATGACCTGCCGGGGTAGGGCGTAGTAAAGGCCCATATTGCAAGCCACAAAAAAGTCTTGCCGATCTGACCAGTGCAGCAGCAGCGGTTCCCGGAGGAGGGGGTATTGGCGGCCTTGATCCTCGTTGTCCAAGGGGGTGTCGTCTGTATCGGGCAAGTCGTGCTGGGTGGGCCAGCGATAGGGGGTAATGGTCATGGCCGGGCAGGAGCAGTATGCCTCCACTGTAGCGAATGGGTTAGGACTGCATTTGGCTCATGGCTTCTAGATCCAGCACTTCCGCCACCTGCTCTGGGGTCATGAGGTTGCGCTCCAAAACAATCTGTCGAATGGGCTGGCCGGTTTCCAGAGAAGCCTTGGCCACCTCTGCCGCTTGTAAGTAGCCGATGTAGGGGTTGAGAGCAGTCACCAAAGCCAGCGTCCCTTCCGCGTAGCCGCGGCATCGCTGCGGTTGGGGGGTGATGCCTTGAATGCAGCGCTCGGTGAAGACCCGCAGGCTGTTGTTTAGGATCTGTAGGCTGTGCAGGAGGTCATAAGCAATGAGGGGCATCATCACGTTCAGCTCAAATTGCCCCGCCTGAGCACAGAGGGTGATGGCGGTATCCAGCCCGATCACCTGAAAGCAGACCATGTTCAGCATCTCGGCCATTACCGGGTTATACTTTCCGGGCATGATGGAAGAGCCGGGCTGAACCGGGGGGAGTTGGATCTCCTTGAGGCCGGTCTTGGGGCCGGAATCCATCAGCCGCAGGTCGTTGGCCAACTTGATGCCATCTTGGGCCAAGTTGCGCAGGGATCCCGACAGATGCACAAAGGGGGCCATGCTCTGCATCGCCGCCATCAGGTGGGGGGCAGGGGTCAGGGGTAGCTGAGTATATTCCGCCAGCCGTTGCACCACCCGCTGCCGATACTGGGGATGGGTGTTGAGGCCGGTGCCGACAGCGCTTCCCCCCAACCCCAAGCTGCACAGGGCCTGGCTGGCCTCCTCGATCCACCGACGGTGTTGGGCAAAGATGGCCGCGTAGGCGCCAAAGCTGTCCCCCAGCCGCACCGGCACCGCATCCTGCAAATGGGTGCGACCGGCCTTGAGGATCCCGTGAAAGTCTTTTGCCTTCTGCTCGAGGGCTGCCACCAAATTGTCTAGAGTGCCCAGCAGATCCCGCCGCACCCGCAGCAGGGCAGCCAGGCGAATGGCGGTAGGAATGACATCGTTGGTGGATTGGCCGTAGTTGACGTGATCGTTGGGGCTGACCCGCTGGTAGCAGCCTTTGGGCTCCCCCAGGATCTCCAAGGCGCGGTTGGCCAACACTTCGTTGACATTCATGTGGTGAGAGGTGCCTGCCCCTGCTTGGTAGATATCCACCACAAATTGATCCCGCAGGGATCCCTGTAGGATCTCATCCGCCGCCTGCACAATCGCCTTGGCCACCTCTGCCGGAATGCACCCCAACTCTCCATTGACCTCTGCCGCCGCTTTTTTGATCAGCACGCAGGCTTCTACATACTCCGGCAGGGGCTTGAGGCCGCTGATGGGAAAGTTCTCTAGGGCGCGGACGGTTTGAATGCCGTAATAAACCGACTGCGGCAGTTGCCGCTCCCCCATCGAGTCCCGCTCGCTGCGTACCTCGGCCAAGGCGTTCTCCTCTCCCGTTTGCGGATCCCTGGGCTAACTTCCGGTAGTCCCCTCCGAGGGTGTCTCGAGGGCCGGGGATCCTTTCTGTAAGTTCTGTAAAGTGGCCAGCAACTGTTGGCCGAGGCGCTCGTTGTTCTCGGCCAAGACCAACACCATGGCCGCACAGGCCAGGTGCACCCCTGCTCGAAATTCCGCCGAAGACTTGTACTGGATCAGCGCCTCGCTATCTCCTTCCCGCGGGCTCAGGATGAGCTGAACCGACTTTTGGGCCAACTCTGTCAGTTCCCGTTCCGTTAAACCGAGCTGCACCGCTTCTGCCCTCCCTGCTGGCCGACAAACAACCTTTGATCCCATCAGGATCGCCACTTTGGTATCCTACCGCGGTTGTTGCCCCAATCTGGCAGGATCCCCAAGTGAGCGGGCCTTGACAACTCTTGATAGCTCTAGAAGGAGGTAGAAAATGCCGGTTAGTATAGGTGCAGCATGCCTTAGCCTGCGGGCCGATAGCCGACTTTGATTGGATAAGTTCAAATCCACGGGTCGGCACTGCTCCTAGGGGGCTTGCTTCTACTTAGCATGGGTTTTGTGCTGTTCATTTCGTTCAGAGAGGAAAACTTGACCGTAGAGCGTCCACTTGACCGCTTCCCCCGCAAGCAGCGTGCAGAGCTGCCGGCCATCAACGAGCGCATCCGCTTCCCCAAAATCCGCCTCATCGATACCGACGGCACCCAGTTGGGGATCATGAGCCCGCGCGAGGCCCTGCGCCTGGCAGAAGAAAAAGATCTGGACTTGGTCTTGGTGAGCGAAAAGGCCGATCCGCCCGTCTGCCGCATCATGGACTACGGCAAGTTCAAGTTTGAGAAGGAGAAAAAAGAACGGGAGGCCCGCAAGAAGCAACACACCGCCGAGATCAAGGAAGTGAAGTTTCGCTACAACATCGGCGAGCACGATTACCATGTCCGCCTGCGCAGCGCCCAGCAGTTCTTGGGGGATGGAGACAAGGTGAAAGCCACCGTGATGTTCCGCGGTCGCGAGGCCCAGCACGCCGAGCTGGGGGAAGAATTGCTGCAGCGCTTGTTCAAAGACCTGGAGGGCGTGGCGGAAATGCAGCAGCCTCCCCAAAAGGAAGGGCGAAACATCACGATGATTCTCTCTCCCAAAAAATCGGTCTGAGGAGGGATCCCACCTATGCCCCTTGCGGTTGGGGATCCCGCTCCTGAGTTCACCTTGCCCGATGCCGAGGGCAATCTCATCAGCTTGAGCCAGTTGCGGGGCCAGCGGGTGGTGCTCTACTTCTACCCACGAGACAACACTCCCGGCTGCACCCGAGAAGCCTGTGGCTTTCGGGATGCCTACGCCGATTATCAGGCGCAAGGGATCCGCATCTTGGGGGTGAGCGCCGACGATGCCCGTTCCCACCAAAAATTTGCCCAGAAGTTCCGGCTCCCTTTTCCGTTGTTGGTGGATGAGGGGGCCAAGGTGGCCAGTGCTTATGGCGTCTATGGCCCGAAAAAGTTCATGGGCAAAGAGTACAACGGCATCCACCGCACCACGTTTGTGATCGATCCGGAGGGGAAGATCGAGGCCATCATCACCAAGATCAACGTGGAAACCCACGCGGCGGAGCTGCTCAAGCAGTTAACCGGCTCTTAGTCTCTCTGTTAAGGGGTTCAGGGGAAGCCCTGTTGGCAAAGCTGCCGATGGGTCTGGCGTTCCCGTGCCGAGGTTCGGACGAAAAGGGATCCGGCAAGGGATATAACGATACCAAGTGCCGGTATGGATTCCCCTGGGGCCGTGTCCCGACGCAGCCGTACCCTCAAGTCGATTCACGACAGCTACCAACTGTTGGGTTTGGCCGGCCAAGGACAGTATGGGCGTGTGTTCTGTGCCCGTCCTCGCCAGGGGGGAGAGCTGGTGGCCTTGAAGGAGCTGCAGGCGGAGCGCTTTCCCACCCAGAACCTGCTGCGGGAGTTGCGCCATCTGCTCACCCTGAACCACCCCAACATTACCCGCTGCTACGCCCTCGAACATGCCCGCGAGGGCCGCTATTTGGTGTTGGAGTACTGCGAGGGGGGCACCCTGCGGGAGCTGATCAACCAGGTGGAACAGGGGCTGTGGCTGCCGGTCAAGCAGGTTTTGGGCTTTGTGGATCAGATTTTGGCCGGGTTAGATCATGCCCACCGGCAGGGGGTGATCCACTGCGATGTCAAGCCCGAGAACATCCTGCTCAAGCCCACGCCCCAGGGCTGGCAACTGAAGCTGACAGACTTTGGCATTGCCCGCCACTCCCAGCCTCTTCCCGATGAGATCAGCGCCACCGGATCCCCTGCCTACATGGCTCCCGAGCGCTTCTACGGTCAGTTTAGCCCTGCCTCGGATCTCTACGCGGTGGGGATCATCCTGCTGGAGCTGTTGACAGGCCGGCGGCCTTTTTCCGGATCCCCCAGCCAGTTGATGCACGCCCACCTCAACCAGCCGTTTGTCTGTCCCGAAGGGATCCCTGCCCCGCTGCGGGAGGTGCTGGAGATAGCCCTACGCAAGTTGCCCTTGCGGCGGTTCCGCACTGCTGCCCAAATGCGGTCGGCTTTGGCGGTGGTTGCCCAAGAGTGGCAAGAGCCGGCCAGTTGTTGGGTTGGCCCTCGCCTGCCCAGATGGCCGCCCCCTGGGGTACAGGTTTGGGATCTGCCGGATCTGGGCTCTGTTGACACTGGCGGGATGGGGTTCCTGGCCGAGCAAAAGTTCTGCATCTGCGAGGATCCCAGCGGCTCCAGATCCCCGCTGCTGTTGCGGGTGACCCCCCAGAGGCTGGAATGGCTGGAGCTCCAGAACCTTGCCCTGGGATCCCCTGCTTTGGCCCGTTTTTCCCTGGACGAGCCAATTCGGGCGGTGCTGCCCTTGAACACCTTCCCGGAAGCCCTGGCCTTCTCCCGAAGCAGCCTTTTGCACCTCAGCCCCAGCCGCATCCGCACCTTGCTCAGCTTTGAGGAGGATTGGCAGGCCACCTGGCTGGCAGAGCGACAGGAGCTGGTCTGGGCCACCGCCCAAGAGTTGGGGGCCGTACAATGGCAGCCGGCCACGTCGACAGGAACACAGCCTTTCCCCGATTCCCGCTGCTATTTTCGTTGGCCTTGGCAGGGATCCCTGTCCCGCTTGCTGGCCCTCTCGGAGCATCTGGTTTTGTTGACAGGTGTGGGGCAGCAGTGGGTGGAGATGAGCCTCTTGCCCTATCCCAAGGGACACCATCCCACTGTCGCGACCGGTTGGTCTCTGCAGACGGGATCCCAGCCCATTCGCTATCGCCTGCCCTTGGATCCCCAAGGGGGGGTGATCAGCTTGGGAGAACGGTTGCTCTTTGCGGCAACAGATGAGGGAAGGGAAGGCCAGCAAGGTTGCTGCCCCTATCTCCACTCGGTGCAGGTGAATCCGCTGCGGGTGCGCCGCTGGTTCTTGAAAGGGCAACCTGTCCAGATGGCCAAGGCCCCTTGGGGCGTGCTGCTGCTGTGTCGAGAGGGCGAGCAATCCACTTCCCTCTGGCTGTACAGTGAAAAAGGGGATCCCTTGGCCCAAGTAGCTGTGCCTAACGGCTCACAGGTGTTGCAGGTGGGCCAAAGGGGCAAGATTTGGCTGCAGGTGCCCAAAGCAGAGAAATCTCACCTGTCTCAGCTTTGGCAATTGGATCTGAACTGCTTGCCGGTGAGTGGACAGCCTTCCCAGGTGATGCTGTGCGACCCAGCGATCTAGAGTTTCGCCAAGGACTCCGTCCCGCTGTCGCGACCGGACTCGGCCAGAACCGCTATCAGCCCTAAGATCAAGTTTGAAGATCAAGTTTGGCCAGATGCCCGGCCAGATCTGCTGGGCTGTGGACCAGGGGAGTGGTGATCTGTCCAGCCTGTTGGAGAACAAGCATGAGTCAGTATCTGCCGGAACCTGCTGCTGTGGAGGAGGATCCCAGCTTGTTGGTAGAGCGGCTGCGCCGCAAAGAGGGCCGGTGGCTGGATTGGGCCAAGGCCTGTCAAGCTTTGCAACGACAGAAAATGACTCCCCAGGCCATCTTCGAGGCAACCGGGTTTGAGCCCATTCACCAAAACCAGATCATCGTTGCGGCCCAAGTTTACGAAGGGATAGCCAAAGCAGGAGCCAGCCCAGCAGTTCTGGAGCATTTTGCCCACAAAGGTAGCGATATCCTCTACGAGTTGCGCATTCTCTCTCCACAGGATCGGGTTCGGGTGGCGGAATTTATCTTCAGTCGCCATTTGCATGCCGCTGATGCTCATGAGATCGCCCGCGCCGTGAAAAATTATGCCCAGCTCCAACAGCTTCCGGAAGGGTTTACGGATCACCCCGGCGATGCGGTAGCCTATCAAGCCTGGCGGACGGCCCAGCAAACCCGCGATCTGCAGGAGCGAACTCGCGCTATCGGTCGAGCATTTCAGTATGTCCACAGTGATACAGCCCGCCGACAGGTGGAGCAGCTCTTGTCCACGATTGCCACCAGCTCCCGCCCCCAACGCAGCGTTTTGCCCAAGCTGTCCGTGTTTCGCTTGGAAGAAGATCTGCCGCGACTGCTGCCGGTGGCCGGATCCCTGCCTCTTGCAACTGCCGCCTGGGAAGGGATCCCCCCCAGCGAGCCGCAAGGGCCCTTTGGCTGGGTCAACAGCCCGGCGGAGCAGACTTGGATGGCCTTGCCTGCTTGGCCGGTGATTCAAAAGGCCGGGGATCCGGTGATCCTTCAGGTGGAAAACCGGCTTTTGGGATCCCTGTTGGGTTTGCCGGTGCCTGCCGGTGAAGAACAGGATCCGGTTTTGCTGGTGGTCGATCGCGCCGCTCGGGTTTGGGAGGGAGCTCAGATGGCGGGATTTTTCCTGGTGGATCGGGCCGGATCCCTGGCGGTGGAGTGGATAGAAGACTCGCCCTCCTCTCCCCTGTTGGGCCAGGTGCTGATGGCCGTGCGCCCCCCGCGGGTTTTCGATGAGGTGCTGGCTCAGGATCCCTGGCAGTTGGAAGAATAGGCGTTGGGATCCCGCCGTTGTAGCCATTCGTGCTAGTGGTGCAGAGCACCGCGCCTGGACTCGCCCCCATGGCCTCACCCATGGCCTCAATTGAGCAAGGCCAAGTTATCCCGGTGGACGGCAGTATCAACCCCTTCGTAGCCCAGGATGCGGGGAATCTCGGCGGTTTTTTTGCCCTTAATCTGCCGCAGCTCCTCGGCGCTGTAGTTCACCAGGCCCCGCGCCACCTCCTGGCCGCTGGGATCGCACAGGCGCACGGCAGCCCCCGCCTCAAACTCCCCAGAAATGGCTGTGATCCCTGCCGGCAACAGCGAGCGCCCTTGCTCGCACACCGCTCGTACCGCCCCCTCATCCAAAGTCAAAGATCCCTCGGGGATGAGGCCGTAGGCAATCCATCGCTTGCGGGCGCTGGCGGGCTGAGGAGCCGGATCAAAGCGGGTGCCGATGGCCTCGCCGGCCAGAATTGCCGGGATCTGCTCAGGCCGTTTGCCATTGGTGATCACCACCGTTACCCCTGCAGCTGTAGCAATTTGAGCAGCGGTCAGTTTGGTGGCCATGCCGCCGGTGCCCCAGCCGCTTTTCCCCTGGGCTTCGGCCTTCACCTGTAGCGGGATCCCGGGCAACACCCGCTCAATGGGCTGGGCAGAGGGATCTCGGTTGGGGTCAGCCGAATAGAGCTTGTCCACATCGGTGAGCAGGATAAGCCACTTGGCCTGCACCATGCTGGCCACTAACGCCGAAAGCGAGTCGTTATCGCCGAATTTCAGCTCCTCCACTGCCACCGTGTCGTTTTCATTGACGATGGGAATAACCCCCATCTGCAGCAGTTGGGCAAAAGTGCGATTGGCGTTCACGTAGCGGCTGCGCTCCACCAGATCGCCGCGGGTGAGCAGCACTTGGGCAATTGGCTGGTTCAGAGCCGAGAAGAGGTCATCGTAAAGGCGGATCAACCGCCCCTGTCCCACCGCAGCCACCGCCTGCTTCTCGGCAATAGCCGTCGGTCGTTGCCGCCAGCCAAGGCGAGCACAGCCCACCCCCACCGCCCCAGAGGAGACCAAGATCACCGCATACCCCTGCCTGCGCAGGTGGGTCAGCACCTCCACCAGCGGCCCCAACACCGAAAGACGCAACAAGCCGGTCTGAGTATCTGTCAGGCTGGAGGTGCCGATCTTCACCACCACCGTCACGTCTGTTGTTGCCATCGCCGCTCTCAACCCATCCTCCCACCCCTCTATTCACCATAGCGCCACCATAGCGGAGTCAAGACGCAGCTGTATTGACCAAAAGGCGCGGCAAGCCCCGTCCTTCAGGGCGGGGAAGGATAGCGCCGACCGTAGCCGACGCCCTTTAAAAACGCAGTGCCGGCCATGTGAATATCGTTGTCATCACGCATAGGCCAAGAATACGATTGAGCGGTGCAACGACTTCAAGCCTTCAAGTACGAATTGCTGCCCAACGGCCAGCAGGAATGGCAGATGCGCCGCTTTGCTGGCTCCTGCCGGTTCGTCTACAACAAAGCACTGGCGTTGCAGAAGGAGCGTCACAAGCAAGGCCAGAAAAAGCTAGGCTATGCGGGCCTGTGCCAGTTGCTCACCAAGTGGCGCCACAGCGCAGATACAGCGTGGCTGGCGGATGCGCCGGTGCATCCGCTGCAACAGGCGCTCCAGGATTTGGAGCGAGCCTACAGCCACTTCTTCGCCCAACGCGCCGGCTTCCCGAAGTTCAAGAAAAAAGGCCGGTCGGACAGTTTCCGTTATCCCGAGCCCAAGCAAATCCAGCTGGACCAGGCCAACAGCCGCATCTTTCTGCCCAAACTTGGCTGGCTGCGTTATCGCAACAGCCGCGACGTGGTGGGCAAGGTCAAGAGCGTCACCGTATCCAAGCACGCTGGCAAGTGGTTCGTGTCGATCCAGACCGAGCGGGAGGTTAATTGGCCTATTCCGCAGGGGGGCGCAGTGGGCATGGACATGGGCATTGCCCGCTTGGCTACCCTCTCGGACGGCACGTTCTACGCGCCCCTCAACAGCTTCAAGCGGCACGAGGCGCGCTTGCGCAAGGCACAGCAAGCGCTCTCCCGCAAAGTCAAGTTCAGCAACAACTGGAAGAAGGCAAAAGCCCGCCTCCAGCGTATTCATTCTCAGATGGCCAACGCCCGCCGCGACTTCCTGCACAAGGTCTCGACCGCGATTTGCAAAAGCCAGGCAATCGTGTGCATCGAGGACTTGCGGGTGCGGAATATGTCCAAGTTGGCGGCAGGTACAACCGAGCAGCCTGGAAGAAAGGTTCGGGCCAAGTCTGGTCTGAACAAATCCATCCTCGATCAGGGCTGGTTCGAGTTCCGTCGCCAGCTGGAGTACAAGCTGGCCTGGAAAGGTGGCAGGCTCATTGTCGTGCCGCCGCAGAACCCGAGCCGCACCTGTCCATGTTGCGGCCATGTTTCATCAGACAACCGCCAGACCCAAGCCTGGTTCGAGTGCGTGGCGTGCGGCTATGAGAATAACGCCGATCGCGGCAGCGGGCCGGAGGCCTTTCGCGGCAGCGGGCCGGAGGCCTTTCGCGGCAGCGGGCCGGAGGCCTTTCGCGGCAGCGGGCCGGAGGCCTTTCTGGTCGGTGCCATCAACATCCTTGCTCGCGGGATACAGCTGTTGCGAGACGAAGGGCAGGACACGGCCGACGCTGCGGTCGGGATGCGGGTGGGTGAACCACCCGTGTCAGCCCGGATGGCCTGTGGATCGAACTGCACGGGCGGTCGGAAGCAGGAACCCGCCGAGACGACTGCGCAAGGAGCCATCCATGCGTAGCGTGGTAGGAATCTCCAGCCTTCAGGCCGGGGAGGATGTCAACACAGCTTGCCCTCAGGGTCAGCACAGGTGAGAATAAAAAAACAGAGAAGCCATCCTCAAGCTCATTTTTGTCTGCCTGTGAATCCTGTTCGCACCCTCTCCGCCACCAAAGCGGCCTTTTTCAGCGCCTACCCTCGCCCGATCAACGCCGTCTATCGCCGGGTGGTGGAGGAGTTGTTGGTGGAGCTGCACCTGACCACTGTCAACAGCACCTTCGTCTACGATCCGTTTTTTGCCTTGGGGCTGGTCACCCTCTACGACGGGCTGATGGAAGCCTATCACCCCCCTGAGCAGCGAGAAGCCATTTTCAACGCCCTCTGTAAGGCTCTGCACCTCAAGCCGGAGGTGTTGCGCAAGAATGCCCGCGATCTGCTGGAGTTGATGGGAAGCGGGGATCCCCGTCAAAGACTTGATCTCCTCTGTCTCAAGCCAGAGGCGGAAGATGTGGGTGGGTTGAAAGCCATTTTGGAGCGCATGACTCAGCCGCCCTACGCCTACAGCCGGGTCTTAGCTGTTGGCCTTTACACAGCCTATGAAGTTGTGGCCAAGTCCCTTTACGAAGAACCAGAAGAACGCACCCGCCGCTTTTTGGAGAATGTGGTGAGCAAGCTGCCCTTTTCAACAGAGCGGGTGAGAAAAGATCTGGAGCTCTATCGCAGCAGTTTGGATCGCATGAAGCAGGCGCGGGCTGTGGTCGAGGAGATGGTAAAAGCCGCCCGGCGTCAGCAGGAACGCCGCCAATCGGCCGCCTCTTTGCCCGAGACTTCCCTCGGCGACCCAAGCAAGCCTGGCAGCTAAACCCCGGCCCTAAGCCAGATACTGAGCCCAAGTTTCCACCACCTCGGGGGATCCATACCAGCGCCGTCCACCCCGACCGGAATGGTAGCAGTTGGGCAGAGTGAGGTTAACAGCCCCCTGCAGGTGGGCAGCCTCGATGGGGGTAATGCCATCGCCCCACAATTCCCCCTGTCCAGCCGTGAGCCAATAGCTGTTGTAGGCCAGCCAAGCCAGATAATGCTCCTGTCGCCACAGGGATCCCAGACTCAACCTCTGCCCCTGGATGACCCTGCCCGCCACGCACACATATTTGACCTCGGGCCAAAAGGCCCCCGGATAGTGGGTGTTGACAAAGTCCAAATTGCGCTTCGTCCAGCGCTCCCGGCTGGTGTGGGGGGATCCCAAGCTAATCAGCGCAGCGACCTGCTCCCGCCCCTGCCACACCTGTCCCCCATAGGGCACGGATCCCAGGTAGATGCGGGCAATCCAGCCGCCGGCGGAGTGGGCCACCAGGTTAACTCGGTCAACCCCAAACTCAGCGCAGGTCTTTTGGATGGTCTCTCGAAGGGCCCACAGGATGGGAGTGACAGGCCTTCCCCCCAGCGTGGGAAACCAACTGCGCACCTGCAACGGCACCACCCGTGCCGCATAGCCGCGGGCTTCCAGCTCTTGGCGCAGGGGCTCATACTCCGACGCACCCGCCAGATAACCGGGCAAAATCACCAGAGGAGCCATACGCTAGCGGGGATACCAGAACATGCCTTTGATCCCCTCGGGGTCGGGGGTGAAGCCCAGCCGCTCGTAAAAGCTGACCACCCCTTGATCGGCAAAAAGGGTGATGTTGCTGATGTCTTGGGCGCGCAGCTCTTGGATCACCTTTTCCATCAGCCGCTTGCCCAGACCCTTGCCCTGGAAATCGGGATGAACCACCACGTCCCAAATGGTGGCATTGAAGGCGTGGTCGGACGTTGCCCGGGCAAAGCCGATGAGGCGACGATAGCTGCCCCGCTGCTGCCACATCGACACCACCAAAAAGCTGTGCTGCAGGGCTTTTCTCACCTTGGGAATGGGACGACGCGACCATCCCACCGCATCGCAGAGCTCCTCCAGCTCGTACAGATCCAAGTTGGGATCCAAGCTGAACAGGATGGACTCGCCCTGTACCGCCACCACTTCCTGACGGTCGCGACTGCGCTGCGCGGCAACATGACCAGCTTTGGCCGTCGTTTTTTGCGCCAACTCTTTCGTCGAAGCGGCCCCTGCTGCCCCGAACAGGCCCTTCCAAAAGCTCATCGGATGTCTTCGTGGAGTGAAAGCCCCCATCTGATCAGGTAGGCGTGTCCTCAGTATAGCCAGGATTGGCAGCGGGAATAGCTGAATCTGCATAGGTGCTTCCGCGCAGGCTTGGGACAGGTCTTTATCGGAAACTGAGAGTGGAAAGTCTGGGCGCTAAAAAGTCTATGGCTCCTCCCGGCACCGGCACTCTCGTCAATACCCTCGCCATCTTGGCGGGGAGCGGCCTTGGTTGGGGAGTAGGTAGCCGCCTGCCCCAGCGAATGAGCCAAACCCTTTTGCAAGCCATGGGATCCCTGGTGCTGGTCTTAGGGATCCAAATGGCCCTCACCCTCGGCAGTGCCGCCCAAGCGGTAACGGTTTTGGTTGCTCTGATGTCAGGAGCTGTGCTGGGGGAGTGGATTGACATCGAGGCTGCTTTTGAGCGGATTGGCCAGGCCCTGGAAAAGCAGGTAAGCCGTTGGCTGGGCCCCAACCCGATTACCCGTGCCTTCGTCACCACCAGCATCCTGTTTGTGGTCGGCCCCATGACCCTGCTGGGATCCATCCAGGATGGATTGGGGGATCCCTCGCTGTTGTTGGTGAAAGCCGCTTTGGACGGGATCGCCACCCTCGCCTTCACCGCCAGCCTTGGCTGGGGCACCCTATTTTCTGCGGTGCCGGTGCTCCTGGTTCAGGGGGGAGTGGCTTTGTTGGCGCGGCAGTTGCAGCCTCTGTTGCGCCCAGACCTGATCGCCGCCTTGGAGGCCACCGGTGGGATCCTGATCTTGGGCATTGGCCTCAACCTGCTCGGCCTGGCCCGCCTGCGGGTGGCCAACTTGCTACCGGCTTTGGTGATCGTGGAGCTGCTGGTGGGGTTTTTCCCCGTTTGGGATCTCCACTTCTAGGTTTCCAGGTCGGTTGGGAGGTAGAAAGGGTCAGAAACCGCTTAATGGCCGGCGGTTAACTGGGATCCAATCTCTGATGACCCCCGATAGTCTGAAAGAGCTACTCAACCACACCACCAGAGAACAGTTGGTGCAGGAAGCCCTACGAGCGGAACGTTCCAAAAGCTACTTGGCTTTTCAAATGCTTTCGAATTTGCTTTCTATGAATCCCCCCGAAGGGGGGACTTGCGGACAGCAGGCGTTGGGCAAGAGCGGTTGACTACCCCGCCGCTACAGGCAGCATAGTGCAAAGCCGCCCTGGAAGGACGGGGCTTTAAACCCAGTTTTTTGGTTAAGCTTGATGACGACTCTTTCCCAGGCATCAATGCCGGGGCTTGCACGCCAAACTCTCGGTGAAGCTTTTGCCAGTAATTTATAGGCAATTGCAAATCAGGATGCAACCAGCCCCCAGCAACTCAGTAGGCCAAGCCCATGCTGCGGGTGGTTTCGGGGCCAAGGTAGACCCGGATGCTCAGGAAGTCGGTAGGGCAAGCGGTTTCACAGCGTTTGCAGCCAACACAGTCTTCGGTGCGGGGGGCAGCCGCGATCATCCCAGCTTTGTTTTTTCCCTTCCAGGGCACCATCTCCAACACGTCGGTGGGACAAGCCCGCACACACTGAGTGCAGCCGATGCAGGTGTCGTAGATCTTGACCGAGTGAGCCATTAGCGTTCTCCAGTCGAGCAGGTTGAAAAGTTAAAAAAGGTTTACCGAATCGGCATGGCAGCAACATCGCTGCGCCAGTGCCCTCAGTGTACTGTAGTCCTGGGAAGCCTCCAAAATCTCCGATCCAAATGTTCAAACAAATTTACATCCGGTGGGGTCGTCCTCTGAGCTGATGGGAAGGTTGCTAGGGTTGGGCTAGGATCGGCCTGAAGATCACAGGACAAGGGATCCTGAACATGGGGCGTTCGGTGCAGGATTGGCGAAGGCAAACTCAGGACAATCTGCGTCGTCTGGGGCCGATTTTGCTGGAGATCTTCGAGGAGAACAGGCCTCGCCTGCGCCAATGGGATCAGCAGCTCACCGATTGGGTGCGCAGCCGCCGCTGGGGGGTGGATCCGTCTCTGCCCAAGGTGGCTATCTATGTCCTGGGCGCAGTGGTGATCCTGGCGATCCCACTTCTCACGTTTGTGGCTTTGGGGGCCTTTCTGACCTTTCTGGGTGTCCAAATTGTCCAAAAGTGGTCACAAGGGGATCCCGCTCGCCAAACTCAGCGCCGCTATCTGCGCAGTGCTGACGCGGATGATGATGACTTTGATCTGGATTGAGAAAGGGGCTGCGGGGAATGGGCGGGCTAACTGTCCGCCGACCGTTGGGGCTCCTGGGAGTCTTGCTGCATGCCCAAGCGTTGTTTGACCTGTCTGATCACCTTCTGGTGAGAGCGGTTTTCCAGCCTGTTCAGGCCGATGGCGCCGGCCAGGATCCCCAACTGCAAGGCCAAGCTGGGCAAGGTGGTGCTTAAGTCTCGCCCCGCCAGGGCCTGAAAGAAAAACACAAACGCCCCGATGGTGGCCGAGAAGCCCGCTGCCAGGTAGATGAAGCGCCGCAAGCTGCGATAGGGAGCGGCCAGCTCCGTCAAGAGCCTCACTTGCTCCGCTGAAGAGGGATCCCGGCGTTGCGACAGGGGCGATCTTGGCTTGGGATCGGAGTCTGCCATTGGCTACACCTCCTCAGGCAACAAGAGGGGCTCCCGACCGGAAACCCCCGCCAAAACGGCTTCGGCAGCGCGGCAGGCGGCCAGAATATCTCGCTCTTCCCCTCCCAAGTACACGCGGCCAAAGCTACCGAAAGGCATCACCTCCAGGATGTTGATCTGGGCAGATTTTTCTGCCTCGTTGGCAGCCAGGGGGGCATAGCCTGCCGGTTGCACCTCCAGGATGTAGAGGGTTTGGCCAGCCAGGAGCATTTGGCCACGGCGGGAACGGTTAATCAACTGGGTTTGGTGGGGATCGATGTTGCGGATGATCTGGCTGGAGATGATGCGGGGCTTGAGGCGCTCCTGTTCGCTCACCCCCAAGGCAGACAAAATGGCGCGGCCAGCCGTGCGGGTGTCCCCTTGGTTGCTGGAGTGTACCTCCAAAAGGCCGTAGAGCCGCTCCACCACCTGCAGCCCCGGCCTAACGGAAGTGGCCTTGAGCGCCACATCCATGACGCGGTTGATCTCAATGCCGGGGGAAATCTCGACCCACAAAGAAGTGTCCCCAGGCAGGGGCAAAAAGCCGTAGGCTACTGTGCCCAGATAAGCAGCATACTGGGGTTGCAGCCGATCCAAAAACACGTAACTGCGAAGGTCGATCCCCAAAAAAGTCCTCCCTTTGGGCTCGGTTGGATGGTGAGCTGATGTCGATCTATTCTTTACTATTCTTATTCTTCTCCAGCCTCATCGCAGCTCTTGGGTCCTTGGGCGGGCCGACCAACCTTCCAGCTCTACAGGTCACCCTGAGCCACCACCTTCACCGTTGTCAGGGCTTCCACGTCGATGGGCCCGCGCACGTGCAGCCGCTGGGTAGAAATGCCCAAAGACAGGTCGCGAAACGCTCCCAACGTGGGGATCCCAGCTCCCCGACCTGCTGAGAGGGGGGAAGTGTTGATGTGGATCAGGGCGGCATCCACCTCTTGGAGAAAGCGTTGGGCCGCCGATTGGCTATCGGTGAGGATCGTCTCCGATTGACGGCAACCATTTTTGTTGATCCAGGCGATCGCCTCCGTCAGGTCGGCAATGGGCTGCAGGCGCAGATGAGGTCGTTCTGTCGAGTCAAAGCCTTGCCCAAGCGGCTGGAGCTGCGGGAACTGTTCCAGAATGGAGGCGGCTGCCTGGATATCGATCCCGTGACCCAGCAAGTCCTCAATCAAGGCGGTCAGATGGTTGGTGGCCCAATCGGTGTGGATCAGCAGCCAGAGGGTGAGGGGCTGATAGATGGGGATCCCTTCTGAGCCGTACTGGGCCAGGGGATCCAACAAAGCCGATTTGACCAAGGGCCAAGGGGCAGTGCGATCCAGATAGATGTGGCCGTAGCCCAAATGGGTGGCCAGAGTCGGCACTTTGCTGGCCTGCAACAGGAACTCCACCCAGCCGGGGCGACCGCAGGGAATCACCAGGTCGAGGTAGCGGGTTTGCTGTAGCAACGGCAACAGTGGGGAATCTGCTTGGGGATCCGCCGTTTGGTCTTGGGCGGGCAAGGTTTGAATGGCTCCTTCCGGGATCCCGTGCTCGTAAGCCGTCTCTGCCAAGAGGTTGACCATGGCCTGGTGGGTTTTCTGGATGGGACCGCTGCTGGCCAAAATCACGCCGTTTCCCGCTTTTAAGCACATGCCAATGCCATTTAGGGCAAACTCGGGGTAGATTTCATAGACCAGAGCGATCAACCCCAATGGAACGCGGTAGCGGCCAATAAACAGGCCGTTCTCCTGGCGGTACCCCTTCTCCAGCTTGCCAATGGGATCCGGCTGCTGGGCCAGGAGAGTCAGCAACTGGGCGGATCGCTGTAGGCGCTCGGGGGTGAGCTTCAGGCCGTTGAGGATCCACTCCGGTACGGTTTGCTCGCGGCAACTTTCCAGGTCAAGGGTATTGGCTTCCAGCAGCAGATCGGAGCGCTCCAGCAAACACCGCGAGAGAGCCAGCAGGGCCTGGCGCTTGATTTGGCTGCTCAACCGCTGCAGTTGGGGTAGCAAACGGCGTACCTGTCGCAGAGTGGTACCTAAGTCAAAGTCTGAACCGAAATCTGTCACTTGAACTTCTCCCGCCTAGCCCATCAGAGACAGATCCGCCGCTTTCTCCAGACCACTGCTAACACTGCTAACAAGAAATGGTTGAATCCACAAGTGTCAGGGCTGCCGACTCTAGAAACCGGTTGCCGGATCAGATCTCGTAAGTCTCAGGGCCGCCGCAGCAGCAGGATCGCCGTTACCATCAGCAGCGTTAGCAACAAGCCGAGAATCATGAACCAACTGAGCAACTGGGTTTGGTTTGGGAAGAGCACTGCGCCGATGAACCCAACCGCCAAGACAATGCCCAAGCTGAGGGTGAGGCCCAAGAGCGCGGATCCCTGTAGGGTGTTTTCCCGCCGCAACACCCATTGGTAGCCGTTCCAGAACCACATTTTGCGGTAGGGATAGGAAACGGCCAGTTGCTCGATGTACAGGCGGTCGGGGGTGATGGCAAAAATATGCTGGCAACGGCTACACCCGAAGGCTTCGGTTAGGGTGATCAGGCGTAACTGACCTTGGTGGCAGCACGGGCAGGGGTAAATTTTGGTGGGCTCAAGGGTCTGAGCGACACGCGAGGCTGATTTTTGACGGGGAGACTTGCGGGGAGAAGAGAACGCCACAGCTCTCAGCCGGTGAGAAGTTGGGATCCCTCACATCCTATCTTCAGGAAAGCGGAGTCAAGCCACCCAGAGATGGTGGACGTAGCGCCAGGTGAGGATTTGGTTGAGGGCGAGGAAGATCAAAGCTAGAAGCCCGTAGCCCAGCTTCAGGATAGTGCCAAGATAGCCAAGCACCCTTTGGGGGATGAAGCTGAAATCGGTGTGTTTGGCCCAATGTACCAACGCCAACACCTGCAGGATGTGAACCGGCAGACAATAGCGGCTCATGCTTCGCTGGCCCAAGGGGCTCGTACCCGTCAGGGCAATGTAAAACATGGCCCAAGCAGCCAGATGAAATCCCAGCCGCTCCCGCCAACACTGGCTTCTACCTGCCATAACTCCTGCCGCATCCATTAAACCTGTAACAAGCAGGGATCCCAGGGTGGCAGACACAAACAGTTGGCTAAGAGCGTCAGCCCACAGCCCAGGGTCTTTCATCGGTGCAGAAAGAGAGAGTAAGCTTTGCCAGCGTTCGGCGGAAAGGACATATGTGCGAGCTTGGAAAATAGCTTGATAATTGGCTTTCACGCCGGTAAAGTAACGCTGCATTTCCAGGTAGAGATCCCAGCGTCCGAAGCGGAGCTGACAGTAGAGAAAAAAGCCCAGGCCACCCAACAGAGCCAAGCTCGCTGCCATACTCGTCCAAAACCAACGGCGGGCTTGGGTTCTCTCCCCCGCTTTCAGGAGATTCAAAAAAGGGAGCAGCGCCACCGGCAAGCCGACAATCCGAGTAGCACTCATCACCAAGCCGTGGATCCCAGCCAGGAGCATCAGCAGGGGACGGCCCCCGTGAATTGACCAGTAGAGAAAACCCAGTAGGCTGGCCATAAACAAAGATTCGCTGTAGCCGACGACCAGGTAAAAGCTGGTGGGATAAAAGAAGATGAGCAAACTGGCCAAAATTTGCCAGAGGGGGGGAATTTGCCACCTGCGGTAAAGCAGGAAAAGGTAAACCCACATCAGCCAGCAAAAGAGTTGGGCGGTGAGGTAGAGCCCCAGTTCAGGGTCAACTCCCACAAGGTGACTGATTGCGGCCACTGCCAGGGGATAGCCGGGGAAAAAAGCCACGTTGCTCTGCTCATAGGCAATCTTGTCGAAACCCACAAACTGGTACCCCCGCCGCACAATGCTGAGATACCAATAGCTATCCCGCTGACTCAGGGCTGTGAAGGCAGAAGCATAGTCACCGCGTTTTGTCCAGAGGTATATCGTTAGCACTTGCAGGATAGTAAGCGCTAAGCCTAGCAAAGCGATCCGAACAGAGAAGCAACCTAAAAGTTTGCGGATCTGCTGCAACAGATGGCTGAGGCGAAGACTCATCGGCACATTGCTCTTTCTCTCGTCAAGACGGCTCCGTCAAGCCACCCAAAGATGTTGGACGTAGCGCCAGGTGAGGATTTGGTTGAGGGCAAAAAAGATGAAAGCCAAAAGACAATACCCCAGCTTCAGGGCACTGCCAAGATATCGCCAAGCCCGTTGGGGGATGAAGCTGAAATCGGTGTGTTTGGCCCAATGCAGCCAGGCCAGCACCTGCACGATGTAAACCGGCAGGCAATAGCGAACCATACTTCGCTGGCCCACCACACTCATTCCTGCTAAGGCAATGTAAAACATCACCCAAGCAGCCAAATGAAACCCCAGCCGCTCCTGCCAGCGCCGACTTTTGCCGGCTGTGGAGCTGATCCCATCTATCAAACCGGTCACCAGTAGGGATCCCAAGGTGAGAGGAACAAACACTTGACTGAGGGAAATTGCCCATATCTCAGCTTCCAAAGCTTCAGAAAAGGAAAACAGGGATCGCCAATGACCAATAGAAAAGAGAGGAGTATAGGTGTGCGCTTGAACAATGGCCAGGTAATTGACAGAGCTGGGGCCAAAGTAGGACTGCATTTCCATGTAGAGATCCCAGCGTCCAAAGCGAAGCTGACAGTAGAGAAAAAAGCCCAGCCCCCCCAGCAAAGCCAGGCTCACTGTCGCCACTGTCCAAAGCCAACGTCGGGATCCTGACCAGAGATTGAGAAGTGGAATCAAGGCTACCGGCAAACCCACAATGCGGGTGGCGCTCATTGCCAAGCCGTGGATCCCGGCCAGGAGCATCAGCAGGGGACGATCCCAATGAATTGACCAGTAGAGAAAACCCAACAAGCTAGCTGTAAACAAAGACTCGCTGTAGCCCACACACAGATAAAAGCTGGTGGGATAAACCAGGATGAGCAAACTTGCCAAAGCCTGCCAGAGCGGGGGAATTTGCCACTTGCAGTAGAACAGGAAAAGGTAAACCCACATCAGCCAGCAAAAGAGCTGGGCGGTGAGGTAAAGCCCTAGTTCAGGGTCAACGCTCAAAAGGCGACTGATTCCAGCCACCGCCAGGGGGTAGCCGGGGAAAAAAGCCACGTTGCTCTGCTCATAGGCAATCTTGTCAAAGCCCACAAACTGATACCCCTGCCGCACGATGCCGAGATACCAATGGCTATCCCACTGAATTAGGCCCTTGAAGATGGAAACATAATTGCTCTCCTCACTCCAGAGGGAGATCATGAAGATCTGCAGCACTGTCAAGGCCAAACTGGGCAACAAGATTTGCCCTAAGAAAGGGGCAAGGTACTGCCGACCTCGCTGCAACAGATGACTGAGAGGAAAGCTCATCGCTGAATCGTTAAGGGTGAAGATGGCACTTTGATTTCTTCTTGGTAATCGTCGTCGGAGTTCACCTGCCAGAGATTGTGACTACCGGGTCGGAGAATGTTCTCAGCCGCCAGCAAGCCCATCAGTAAACTGTGATCTTGGTTGTTGTATTTAAATGAGCCGTAGCGGCCCACCACTTGTAGATTTTCAAACTGGCTGAGATACTCCTGCAAAATGGCTAAATCTTCTTTATAGCTACCGGTATAGATGGGATAAGTGCGGGGCAGGCGCACCACAAAGCCACTGTAGATCTTTTGATCGTGAAGCAGGCCAATTTGACGCAGCTCCTTCTCGGCCAAAGCCAGCAATTCCTCCTCAGGAGCTTGCCACAAGGGATCCCCAAAGTTGCACCAATACTCACAGCACAAGGGGGTTTGCTCTTGGTTGGGCAACATGGCCGGAGACCAATTGGCGAAGTTGGTCACCCGTCCCACCCCCACCGTTGGATCGTTGATATACAGCCAGTTATCGGGGAAGAGCTGGGATCCCTGCACAATTAGGTAAACCAAAACCGTGTTGCGAAACCTAAGATTCCGGGCTGCCTGCAACACCTTTGGGGGTGGTAATTCCTGCAGACTTTGCACCAACACCGTTAGAGGAATCGAAGAAATGACGTGAGAGGCAGGAACCCAAGTCTCTTGCTGAGTCTGAAGGTTGCGCAATTGCAGTTCGGCAATTTGGGATCCCTCGTGCCTAAGGGCGACTACCTCTGTATTGAGCAAGACTTTCTGTCCTTCGGCAAGCAAATACTCCTGCATTTTTTCATAGAGCTGCCCGGATCCCAGGCGAGGAAACTGAAACTGATCGATCAGGGATTTCACCGAACCTCGATTCCACCCCAATGCCTTTTGGATGGCTTGCCCAAGGCTGAGACCTTTGATGCGCTGGGCAGCCCAATCAGCACTGATCTCGGTACAAGGGATCCCCCAAAGCTTTTCCGTATATCCTTCAAAGAACATTTGAAAGAGTCGGGTGCCGAACTTGCCTTTGACCCAGTCGGCAAAGTTCTGGGGAGCTGGTCGCGGAATTAATTGTGCCCAGAGATAGGAAAGGACAATGTGCAGGCTTTCCCACCAACCCACTTTGCGCAGGACTTCCCAGGCCTGAATGGGGTACTGAAAATACTGCTTGCGGTAATAGATGCGGGTGAGCCGTCGGACGGTTACTTGCTCGGATTCCAAAACCTGATTCCACAACTCTCGCACCGGCAGGATTTTAGTGAAAAAACGGTGCGGGCCATAGTCCAAGATAAACCCCTGATACTGAATACTTTTGGCCAAACCCCCGACCTTCTCCTCTCGTTCTACCACCACTACGGAAAAACCCAGTTGGTTCAAGCGATAGGCAGCCGCCATGCCTGCCGGCCCCGCTCCCAGGATGTAGATGGGATCCCCCACTCTGTCTCTTCCCGAAACTGCTTTACAGGGACATCCTAAAACAGGTCGAGAAACTTCCCTACCATCGGCCAATTCCCTGCCAAACCCCAGGACAATGAGGGGAGAAGAGAAAGGTTAGACTGGTGAGGCTGCGGCTGGAGGCTGGCCTGTGCTGTTGACCAAGGGCTTTGAGGTGGAAATGTACACCGGCACCGCCGCCGGGGAAGTGGTGGGTCTATCGGATCGCATTTGCCAAGCTTTGCCGGGGTTTGTGCGGGAGCCGGATCGGCGCAATGTGGAGTACATCACCCCCCCTCTCCGCCGCTACGAAGACCTGCTCTGCGCTCTGCTGCGACCTCGCCTGCAGTTGCGGCAATTTTTGCGCCGTCTTGGCCCTTACACCCTTCTGCCGGGGAGTACGCTGGCTTTGGGCGGCAGCGATCACTTCGAGCGGTCGGATCCCGGCAACCCCTACCACGACTACATCGAACGCACCTACGGCACGCGGGTGGTAACCGCCAGCATTCACATCAATGTCGGCCTGCCGGATACCGAGGCTATCTTCCGGGCTTGCCGACTGTTGCGGGTGGAAGCATCTCTCTACCTGGCCCTGAGCGCTTCCTCCCCTTTTCTGGACGGACGGGTGACGGGATCCCACTCCAGCCGTTGGCAGGTGTTCCCCAAAACGCCGGCCCAGGTGCCCTTCTTCCGGGATCATGCCCACTACATCGCCTGGATCCAGGAGCAGCTAGCCCTGGGCACCATGCAGAATGTGCGCCACCTCTGGGCTTCGGTACGGCCCAACGGCCCGGATCGGCCCTACCATCTCAACCGGGTGGAGCTGCGCATTTGCGATCTGGTGGGGGATCCGGTGATGGTTCTGGCCATTACCGCCTTGGTGGAAGCCCGTCTCTGGCAGTTGCTGGCCCAGCCGGAAGCGCTGGATCCCTTGCGGGGGCCCTTTACCCCGACAGAGCTGGAGAGCCTTTGCGAGGCCAACGAGCAGGCTGCTGCCCGAGAATCGCTGCAATCTCGTTTGGTCGATTGGCAGACAGGCCGGGAACGGGCGGCCCAAGAGTGGATCGAAGAGCTGCTGACCGAAGCTTGGCGCATTGGCCAACCTCAGGGCTTAGGCTGTTTTCTAGCTCCCTTGCAAACCCTGCTCCACCAGGGCAATGAGGCCCAACGCTGGCTGAAACAAGTCAACCAGGGATCCACGCCTGCCCAAGTGTACCAACAGGCCATCCAGGAGCTGGCCGAACAAGACCGAGAGAGGCAGGAAACCCTCTGCCAAGTTGTTGGCTAAGCCTCTGCCCAACGGTGAGTGTTCTCAACCCGGTGCCTTCCACACGCTGAATCTTCGACCCAACTTAAATCCCCTAAACAGGCTCCACCGCTTCTTGTAGGGCTTGGCGGGCAACGCGAGTGACGTAGAGGGTAGCAGCTACGGTGGCGATGAGCCCCACGAGGCGAACGACCCATTGGGCGGTTTGAGCCTGAGGATCCAACTCCCTGCCTTCCATGTTGGCCAGGGATCCCGCCAATGAGCCGATGTACACATACATAAAAGTGCCCGGCACGATCCCGGCAGTGCCCAACAAGTTATCCAGAAAAGAA
Source organism: Synechococcus sp. R55.4 (assembly GCF_047461935.1). Taxonomy (NCBI): domain Bacteria; kingdom Bacillati; phylum Cyanobacteriota; class Cyanophyceae; order Synechococcales; family Synechococcaceae; genus Synechococcus; species Synechococcus sp. R55.4. The sequence goes on from NZ_JANSIF010000042.1 coordinate 27,234, forward strand.
ATTCGGGTCAGCCCTAGGGCGTAGTTGAGCACATTGAAGGGAAACGCAGGCGACAGCCGAATCAGGCCGACTATTTTCCATCCCTCACGTCCCACTGCTCGGTCGATGGCCGCAAACTTGGCATTTCCCTCAATCCATTTCGCCACCTGTTCCCGCGCCAAGTAGCGCCCGATGAAAAAGGCCAAATTCGCTCCAATGGTTGCCCCGATTAGCACATACACAGTTCCGGCCACCACCCCGAACACAGCTCCTGCCCCCAAGGTCAGCACCGAAGCCGGTAAAAGCAGCACCGTCGCCACAATGTAAATGGCAATGAAGAGGATCGGCCCCAGCGGCCCCAAGCTTTCCATCCAAGCCAGAGCCCCGGTGAGCCAGTCTTGAATAACCCCAAAAAATCCCAATCGATGTGCTGCCCAAAAGATAAAGATGGCCGAGCCCAAAACCGCAGCAAGCTTGAGCAAAATCCGCTGCTTTTGAGGGTTTGTGCTGGGTTGAGGCAGCTCTTCCATTGGCCAAACTCCTAGTAAAGTGCCTGTGAGGTGAGCTGGAGCAAGCTGGAGTAAACAGCTCTCAGAGTGGGGGAAGCATCTTTACCCGAAAGTCGTGCCATTCCATCCCCAAAGATAGCCCTTGGCATCGCTGAACTCAATGTAAATCCTCTTCTTGGGGATCCCCAATCGGGCCTCGATGGTGCCACAAAAAAACTCGCTCATGGCCCGGGTTTGTTGGGCGGAAAATTGCCCGATACTCTTGATTTCCACGTAGCAACAGGGATCCCCACTGCCGGCAAAGGTCATCGGGATCCCACCTTCAAAGGCAGTCATCACGTAGGCTTCCGACTTGCCCAACTGTTCAGATAGAGCAGCAGACAGCACCTTGAGCAGTTCCCCTACCGCGGCGGCTTCTGGTTGCACAGACGTTTGCAGCTTGATCAACGGCATGGATCCCTCTCCCTCTCAACGAGTTCATCTTGGCATTCTTGGCCCCGCTTTTTGGCGATCCACCTGTGGTAGCGTAGCGACAGAGTTGGGCAAACCTCTATGGAGCAGACGAAGCCGGCCCAGCCAGAGATCGGCCACTACCGGGATCGGCCTGGGCCATGTCTTTGTGGCGTGCAAACCGAAGCTGCCCCCGCTCCTGTCGGCCCCTACAGCCAGGGTGTTGCTGCTCTGGGGCCATTCCTGTTTACTGCCGGGCAGGTGGGCCTGGATCCCAAAACCGGCAAACTGGTGGGGGAGGACATTGTTTCTCAAACTCGGCAGGCATTGCTGAACGTGCAGGCGGTGCTGGAAGCGGGGGGCACCACTCTCTCCCAGGTGGTGAAGACAACGGTTTTCCTGGCCGATATGGAGGATTTTGCGGCCATGAACGAGGTTTATCGAGAGTTTTTTGCCACCGATCCGGCTCCGGCTCGCTCTTGCGTACAGGTGGCCCGCCTGCCCCTCAATGCCCGAGTAGAAATCGAGGTTGTGGCTTGCTACCCACAATCAACCTAAGTGCTAGGTGTCTCTAGAGTGGGAGCCCGGCTGGGGGGAGGGTTTCTGGGTCGGCGCGGATCCCGGCAAATCGGGAACCGGATCGTAGCCCCCTGGGTGCCAGGGATGACAGCGACAGAGGCGACGGATCCCCAGCCAACCCCCTCGTAGGGCACCGTAGCGCCGCACCGCTTCCAAGGTGTACTGAGAGCAGGTGGGGTAATAGCGACAAGCAGGTGGCAGCCAAGGAGAAATGCCGACCTGGTAACCCCGGATCAGGGCAATCAAGCTGCGGGTGAGGGGATCCGATTGTTCGGGCATGGGTCGGAGTCCAAAAAGCGCATCGCTACTTCAAGGTCATCTGGAACGTACCGGCGATCTCTATTGTCAATCCTTGCAGTTACCAAGAAAACTGGGTTTAAAGCCCCGCCCTAAGGCCTACGGCCCGCTGACGCGACCAGGGCGGCTTTTATCTTGCTAGACCTTTGATAAAGTAGG
>NZ_JANSIF010000043.1:0-28726 GCF_047461935.1 Synechococcus sp. R55.4
AACCCCCTAGCCGATCCAGATTGAGCACTTCCTCTGGGAGCAACCCAAGGGCTAAGGGTCTGTCTGGGCTGAGGGATCCCACAAGCGCTATAATGCTGCTATTGCTGGCTCCTGCCGCTGTGGGGCTCGCCAAGCATCAACTTGACCAAGGGCGGGGTGAGCAGCAGGCAAAAGCTGGGCCGGATTTCGGAATGGAGACACTCTTAACTCAGTACCCAGGGCAGGTAACAGGCGTGATGGGGTCGAGTCGATAGGTGCAACAGAAAAGTGTGCCTCTTCGACCTAGCCCAGATCTAACCAGAAAATTTTACCCTGAGAAGGTGCTTCTTTCCGCGCGCAAACCCTGTCTTGTTGTGGACTATCGCTACGCGACGCTTTCGCGAACAGGCTGGGCCGCACAACTGGGGTTCTGCAATGGGCCAGCGTTGGATCTCCCGAGGCGGAGCCGTCTTGCTCCCTGAGCCTATCGATTGAGCCCATCCATGAATCTCCATGCAAACCTCACCGAATCCATTCATCCCATCCGATGAGTTTTCCTTCCAATCAGCAGAAGCCCCCCGCTGTACCCACCAGAGCCAGCATTGGGTAGTTCACATGCACTTAAACTCACCTCACCCATTGGAGAGGAAACAAAGCCAAGCGTCAAAGCAGAGCTGAGGGTAATGGACAGCCCCATGACGACTCGATCCTGGTTAAAGAAACTTAAGCGGATCCCGGCAAAAGGACAACACCTCGCCAGAATGAGGGTTCAACCCGTAACCGCGTGCCCTTGGGGCGGGGAGGGAAGTTAATGCCCAGGCAGATTGTCATTGCCGAGCAACATCGAGTGGCAGCCGTCTTCGCCGAAGATCAAGTGCAGGAGCTGATCGTCGCCAGCGGCGCTCATCAAGTGGGAGACGTTTACGTCGGAATCATCGAGAACGTTCTGCCCAGCATCGATGCCGCTTTCGTCAACATCGGCCCTGCAGAGCGCAATGGGTTTATCCACGTCAGCGACCTGGGCCCGCTGCGCCTCAAGCGAAGTCATGCCTCGATTTCTGAGCTGGTCTTGCCGCAGCAAAAGGTGCTGGTACAGGTGATGAAAGAGCCTACCGGCAACAAAGGGCCAAGGCTTACCGGAGATTTGGCCTTTCCAGGGCGGTATTTGGTGTTGCGACCCTACGGAAAAGGCGTTCATCTGTCCCGCCGCATCGAGGATCGAGAAGAACGCAACCGTTTGAAGTCGCTGGCCATTTTGATTAAACCCCCGCAGATGGGCCTGTTGGTGCGCACCGAAGCGGAAGGTGTGTCCGAAGAAGCGATGATCGACGACCTGGAGCAATTGAAGAAACTCTGGGAAGATATTCAACAGCAGTATCAGGCAGCACGGGGGCCGGGGCTACTCAACCGGGATGACGACTTTATTCAGCGGGTGCTGCGGGATGTTTACTCCGACGATGTGAACCGTATTGTGACCGACTCTGCGGCAGGAGCGAAGCGAGTCCGTAGCTATCTGCAGGGCTGGAACAAGGGCCAAATGCCCCCTGGTGTCGTTGTCGATGCCCACCGCGAGCCCACCCCCATTCTGGAGTATTTTCGGGTCAACGCGGTTATTCGGCAGGCGCTGCGGCCACGGGTGGATCTGCCCTCTGGTGGCTACATCATCATCGAGCCCACCGAGGCCCTGACGGTAATTGATGTTAACTCGGGCTCCTTCACCCAATCGGCCACTTCTCGGGAGACAGTGCTGTGGACAAACTGTGAGGCGGCTACCGAGATTGCCCGCCAATTGAGGCTGCGCAACATTGCCGGTGTGATTGTGGTGGACTTCATCGATATGGATTCCCGCCGCGACCAGTTGCTGGTTTTGGAGCATTTTAACAAGGCCCTCTCCAGCGACAAAGCTCGCCCACAGGTGGTCCAACTGTCGGAATTGGGGCTGGTGGAGCTCACCCGCAAACGGCAGGGGCAAAGCCTTTATGAGATCTTCGGCCATTCTTGCCCTACCTGTGAGGGGCTGGGGATCCTGGCCCGCTTGCCGGGGGCCGAGCCAGGGCATCTGTTAACAATAGAAAGCGGCCTGACGGTAACGCTGCCCACCGAGGTGGAAGGAGGGGATGAGGAAGACGCCGGCCCGATCCTGCCCCGCGATGGCAACTCCCAACGGGCGCGCCTGCGAGTGGGGAGCGATGGGCTGTCTCGAGGCGATAGCCGTGCGCTGCTGCGGCGGTCGCGATCTGCCCCCGGACAACGACGCCCCAGCCCGGATCCCTTTACGACTTCAGACGATCTGGAGGAAGAGCCACGGGTTGAAACGGGACGCAAGCGTCCCCGTGAAGACTGGGGGGATCCCCGCACTGGCCAGCGCCTCGTTGCTCGGAGCCTGGATACTCCTGTAGAAGAGGAAGCCCCAGAGCCGATGCAACTGCCAGGGGGCGGAGCAGACCTAAAGCGTCAAGAACCCCGCCGTTCTGGCCCTGGGGAAGAGGCAGAATCCGCCTCACGCAAAGATCACACTTCCCCAGCCCGCACCGTTCGCGCCAGCGGGACGGAGTCCTCAGAAGGCCGTCCGGCTCCGGTACGGCAAACCGTCACCGTGGAGATGACCCCGTTACAACAACGGGTCTACTCGGAGTTGGGGCTGTCGCCTCTGTTGCTGCTTGACCAGCCGCCGCCTTGGGGCCGAGACACGGCGGTTAGGGTGGTTCTGCCGGGAACTGTCGAGGTGGAAAGTAGCCCAGAGGTGGAGACTGAGGCAACTTCTCAGACAGAGGAGTTTGCACCCGAACCGGAGGCTCTGCAGGAGAAGGAGCTGCTGGACAACCTCTCTCCACCCGAACTTTCTGAACCCGAAATCCCTTCTGCTGAATCGTTCGTGCCAGCAGTGCAGAGCAGCTTGGCCGAGCCAGCCGCGGAACTGGGGATCAGCCCTGCCCAGCAATCTCCAGCAGCCTCCAGGCGACGGCGCTCCCGCAGCAGTTAGGCGCTGCTCTCAAGCCCAGGGGCAGGCATGGGAGTATGGTGGAGCGGGCAAGGCCGAGTTTGATCTGGGAGGGATCCCTTTGGCAGCAGGGGATCCTGCGGGTGGCGGGGGTGGATGAGGTGGGGCGGGGAGCCCTGGCTGGGCCAGTGGTGGCGGCGGCGGTGATTTTGCCCGCCCAGATGGATCCCAAAGCACTGGAGGGAGTGAGGGATTCCAAACAACTGCGTCCGCAGCAACGCGCTCAATGGGCGGAACGGATTCGGCAGGTGGCCCTGGCCGTGGGTATTGGCAGTGCCTCTGCTGCTGAGATCGACCGGCTCAACATTCGCCAGGCCACGGTGCTAGCCATGCAGCGGGCTTTGGCCAAGTTGGATCCAATCGAACACATTTTGCTGGATGGATTGCCGCTGGCCGAGCTGGGATCCCGGCAAACGGCGCTGGTCAAGGGGGATCAAATCAGCCTCTCCATTGCCGCCGCTTCAGTTGTGGCCAAAGTCTGGCGAGATGCCTTGATGCAGAGCTGGGATCGGCAGTACCCCGGCTACGGCTGGCGCACCAACGCTGGCTATGGCACGCGGGAGCACCGACTGGCGTTGCAGAACTTGGGGCCCACCCCGCAGCACCGCCGCAGCTTTGCCCCCTTGGCAGAACTGAAAGTCAGCAGATATGATGGTTAATGCAGTTGCATTGCCCACGTAGCTCAGTGGACTAGAGCACTGGGTTCCGGTCCCAGGTGTCGGAGGTTCGAATCCTTTCGTGGGCGTCTTCAGGCATATAAGTTCAGCCATATAAGTGGGCAACATACTCTCCGTACCCGTTGTAGGGCAAGGTGGGAACGATTTGCCACTGGGAACGGGATCCGAAACCGATCAAGACTTCCTGCTCCTGTGACCAGCGGGGGTGGGGCACCCTAGGATCCACATTGGCCTCAAATCCATACTCCTCAGGGGCGAGGGTATTCCAAAACGTAGAGGGTTGATGATCCAAAAGCTCGATTTTGACGATGGATTTTCCCCCCTTAAAGCCATACTTCCAGGGAACTACCATGCGAATTGGCGCTCCGTGCTGTTTGGGCAACGGCTTGCCATAAACGCCGAGGGCAAAAAAGGCCAACTCGTTGGCCATTTCCTCGATCCGCAACCCTTCCGTGTAGGGCCAAGGCAAGTTGGGGGGCCAGATTGGGCCAGGCATAATTTCCGGATCGTAAAAGGAAGTGAAGCGGACAAATCGAGCCGTCGGCAAAGGATCCACCCGTTCCAGCAACAGCCGCATCGGAAAGCCCAACCACGGCACCACCATCGCCCAGGCTTCCACACAGCGAAAGCGATAGATGCGCTCTTCGAGGGGGAAGTTAAACAGATCTTCCAGGCCCAACCGCTGAGGATGCCGCACCAGCCCGGTAATCTCGACAGTCCAGGGATCCGTGGGCAAAGCCTGTGCAGCCCGCCAGACGCGCTTTCCGGAGCCAAACTCGTAAAAGTTGTTGTAACGAGCAGCTACAATCTCCTCGGTGACGGGCCTGCCCACATCCGAAAAGTGGGGGTTGAGTGGGATCCCCCTCAGCTCTCGTTCTACCGAGGGAGCAGCTCCCCTGCTGCCAAACCCAAAAATAGAAAAACTGGCTCCCACCCCAACGGATCCCAGTTGCGCTAGAAATTGCCGCCGGCTGAAAAACATCTCTTCTGGAGTGACCTGTGCCTCTCGTTGCCAGGGGTGAGGAACTCGGATCCCGAACATCCATCAGCCATCCTTTGATTCAGAGTCAGGGAAAAAGTCTGCCGCCCGAACTACTACATCCTAAATGAATTACTACATCCTAAACGGATCTAAGCCGACATTCCCCGAGCTCGTTTCCAGCGCTGCCCCATGTGTAGTCATTTCAAATGTAGTCATTTCAAACAGCAATGAAACGATTTGTTATGTCTGTCCCTGGCTCCCCTCTCCTTTTGAGAGAGGGGTTGGGGGTGAGGGAAACCCTGCAGGCTGGGATGATCGGTGACGAAATCACGGTATAGCCGTGTTGGCTGAGTCCGTGCTGCTGGAAAAAAGTGTGGGGATCAGCTAAGGACTTGAGCTGGGCTCCGGCAAAACGTAAATAGACTCCACCTGCCGCCCTGCCGATGGCACTGCTTGGATGGTGCCCTTGTCGATGTGGTAGATGACCTTCTCTGCTTGCAACTGATTTTCCCCTTGGTTGATGATGACTTGGCCCTCCAGCTCAATGCGTTGCTCCTGGCTGTAATACACAGCTCTTTGGGCGCGGGCCGTCAGCCGCTCGGCAGGAAAACTGAGGGTGACATTGCCAATGGCCGTAAAAACCCCTGTGTTGGCGTTGGCCTCCTGCACATCGGCGCTGATGCTGATGGCACGGGGATTCTGACCCCAAGCCGGGATTCCAAGGGCCAGCACCACACCCACAGCCCAGCCCAGTGTCTTCAGCCGCTTCCAACTCTTCCGGTCAAGCGTTATCTCCAAAGTCATGCCCCATCACCCCGTCAAACCACCCCAGCAGCCAGTCTAGCTTCTCAATCCTGGTCATAATGGCGGGGCAGCCTACTGATCCGTTCCCTTTCCCCCCTGGGGCAGAGCTTGGGCAAGCTGTCTTTCCAATTCGGCAACCCGCTGCATGAGCTGTCGGTTGGCTTCCAGCAGCTCCCGCGCCTGGCTGTTGAGGTAGGGATCCGACTCCCACCAATTGATGCCGATCTCCTTGGCCTTATCCACCGAAGAAATCAGCAGGCGAATGCGCACATTCAGCAACTCCACATTGCCCACCGAAACGGTGATGTCTCCGGCGATCACAATGCCCTTGTCCAGCACCCGCTCCAGCACATCGGCCAGCGAGGAGCCATGAGTAGCCGTGGTCAAGGGTTGAGAGCTAATCGGCACAGAGTTCATCGACCTCCAAAGTGTACCAACAGGCAAAAGACTCAGCCAGGCAGTTGGTCTAGCAGATAATTCAGCAGCTGGGATCCCTCTTCATAGCGCTTGCCAGCCCGGGGCAACAGCACATCCGCACACAAAGCGCGAAAATCGGCATTCTCTTTGCTAACTGCCAGCTCATGTTCCTTGACAATGCGCCCGATCATCAAACAACTGCGCAGGCTGGGGTGGCGCGTCAGATCCAACTTGCGGCGAAAAGCCCGCACAATGTGGACGATCTTGAGGGCGTCGGGGCCGGATAAGCCTATTCGCGAGGTGAGAATCTCCTTTTCGGTCTCGATGTCCGGCTCCCCCATATCGATGGTGATCATCCGATCCAGCAGCGCATCTTGGGCCCTGTGAACCCCGGTATATTCCTCCGGGTTAGAGGTAAAAATGGCCCGGAACTGGGGATGCACCCGCAGATATTCCGAGCGGTTGCTGTCCGGCGGCAACACCAGCAGCCTCTCCTCCAAGGCACTCAGGAGAGCATTGTTGGCCTCAGGGCGGGAGCGATTGAACTCGTCGTAGATGAGGGTAAACCCCTCTCGGCAAGCCAAGGTGAGGCGGGCATCCACCCAGCGCTGCTGCACATCCTCCTCCGTCTTCACCACCGAGTGAATGAAGTTGTCCACCACCCGCCGATGGGTAAAACCGGTGCGCCCCCCGATGAGGTCGGAAGAATCGAAGCGGTCATCCCCATAGATCAGCATGATGGGGCGGCCCAGCAGGCTGGCCAGATGCATCGCCAAAGTGGTTTTGCCCGTACCCGAAGGCCCCCGCAAATGCACCGCAAAGCCCGATTGCAAATAGCGCAAAGCGCGGCGGGTAATCCGCTCAATGTAGGGGGTGTTCACGAACTGGCGGGGACGCGCCTGCAGAACCGTGGCCATGGAGATACTCAACCTCTTTGCTGCCCTAGACTCCTTTGCCTTGACTATAGCCCGGATGTTCTTCCTGCGCTCGGCACAACTAAACTGCGACCGTCCCCGACACCATGCGCCGCAGCGTAGCCAAGATTTCCGAGGGATCCAACCCCAGATCCACCGCGCCGCGGGCCAACAAATCCCGCACCCGTTCCCGATCCCCAATTACCTGCAGCAGGGTCAAGTTGGGATCCTGCGCTTGTAGATCACTCACATACTTGTTGACATAGTCAAGGATGGGATCCACCTGTTTCTCAACAGTAGGCGGAACTTCAGGGGGTTCGAGCGTTGTCAAACCCCCTGGGGGTTGGGAAACAGAGACCGGGGCGGACGGCTCCACCGGGGTTTGACCTTCGGCTACAGGCGTTGAGTCGGAAGCAGTCTCACCGGCAGTCGCAACGGCACTGTTAGAGCTTGCACTGGAAGTGGAGACTTCAGGTTCTGGGATGAGGTCAGGGATCCCATTGCCCCACACCTGCTTATGCAACTCCGCCCGGAAAGTGGCCAGGGATCTCCGTAGGGCCTGCGCCTGAGCTTGCTGTTCCTGGGCCATCTGAGCCAGCTCCTGTCGAGCCATTTGCCGGAGAGCCTGCACCCACTGCCGCAAATCGGCGCAAAAAGACTGCCGCGCTTGCTGAGTTTTGTCGGCCATCGCCTGCCGAGCCTGCGTATAGGTGCTCAGCAAATGCTCCACAGCCGCAGTCAAGTTAGCCCGGAAAGCCTGCAATTGCTGCCGGCTGACTTCCAATTGAGCAGCTCGTTCCTGCTCCAGGCGAGCCAGACTCTCTGCCACCGACTTGGCCCGCTGAGCCGCCGCTTCCGAACGGGAGCATTCGTCCAGGGATCGCCTCACAGCCCGCTCCTGCCTCAGTTTCTGCAATTGGCTGCGGGTTTGCTCCGTCTGGTGCCGTATTGCTTCTTGTCGTTGCTGGCGGCGCTGCCCCAGCTCAACCATCAGGGCTTGGTGCTGCTCTAGGCGCTGCTGCCGGGATCGGCTTAACAAACTTCGGTTTTGAGTCACCCGCCGGCTGCGAGCTATGGCCCATTGTTCCTGCAAACTCATGGTGTTCAATCCCTTACGTCGTGTTCAATGCTTGGGTGGATACAGCTTCTCTGCCTGTTCCCAACTCGATGGCACTGCCAACCTGTAGCTCAGTGCGGCTGCAAGACTCAATCCTCGAACAAAACCCGCAGAAGCAAGGCAGAGACCGGCGGTGGATCCCTGCCTCGCTTTCCGACGGCTAGCTTCCTACGCCTCCGCCCAGAGAGCATAACTCATCCAACCATTGCGATGCTCAAGGCGAGAGGGTTGTGGGCACTTTCCTTGGTTGAGTGATTTTGGTTAGGCAGATTTAGACGGCAGGAGCAGCAGCAGTAGCCGTCAGACCCACAGCCTCAGCGTACTTCAGGTAGGTTTCCACGGAAGCCACAACGACGCGGGCTTCAATGGCCAACAGCTCGATCCCAACCAAAGAAACACGCACCCAGGCATCGACCACGATACCTTTATCCAAGATGCGATCGATCACTTCGGCCAAGCTGGACGAGGAGTTCACTTTCTCTACTGCCATAACGATCTCTCCTGCACTGATACTGCTGATACTGATGAGGGTTGAAAAGGACAGACAACTCGGCGGCAAAATGGCATGTAGAAGGGATCCCAGCTGAGGATTCACCTTCCCTAGGGCGACAGCCGCACCCTCTATCACCCTAGCCCTATTGTGCTGGCTTTTTTCGGGGAGAACCCCCGTAGATTCGCTTAAAAAAGACGGCAAACTCGAAAGGTTTACCGCTTTTCTAAGCGCCATCCCCCCTACATAGTACTCGCCAGCAGAAAAAATGGGCAAAGATGAGGGCGAGTTTTGAGCCCAAGTTGTGGAAGTGTGGTGGAGGGGCAGTGGGAAGCGGCAGGGATCCCCTATACTGGGGGCAGTGGGCTTGCTGACATACCGTTTCTCGCTGGCTGATAGGGCTGTCGTGACCGATTTCAACACCGGGATCCCGAGCGTGCGTCGCCTGCAGAAGGGGATCAAGGATCGAGAAACCTTCGAAATTAAGCTCAGTACGGGGGATGTCTTTGTCGGCCAGTTGCGCTGGCAGGATCCCGATTGCCTCTGTTTGGCCGATGCCGAGGGGCGGGAGTCGCTGCTGTGGCGGTCTGCCATTGCTTTCATCAAGGTCAGGCCTCAGTCTTAAGTACTGCTCCGGATCCCTGTACAGCTCTTCTTCCCAATTTTTGAATAAATCTTTACAACAACTCAGGGCTTTTCTGTCTCCCTCTGAGGGCAGTTTTCTCCAGTTGACCCACTCCTGCTGGGTTTTTGGAGCGGTTGACTACCCTGCCGTCGCCCTGAGTCTATCCCAAAGCCGTCCCCCATTGCTCCGCAACGCTGTTGCAACTGCGTCAGCGGGCCGTAGGCCTTGAGGACGAGGCTTTAGACCCAGTTTTTTGGTAAAAATGCCAATTAAGAAGGGTATGATAAGGAGTGTTAAAAAATCTGATCTCTCCTCACCCAACCATGACGACTGCCCCCATTGAGATACCTCTTCAGCCTGCCGCCCAACGGCATAACCACTACAGCCGCGAAGACTTTTTTCGCTTTGACCTCTCCCAGGGATCCCTTGTGGACTGGACGGGCGCCCGCAATGTCTTGGTGAGCGAAGACTTTATCCTGGGTTTACAGCAGGGCCTGGAGGAAGAAGTGGGAGATGCCTCGGCTTCTCTGATGTACACTATTGGCCGAGAGTGGGGACGCAACGATGCCCTCCATTTTTCCCGCTGGTTTGAGGAGGAATATCGGCGCCACCCCAAGCAGAGTAATCTCATGTTTCTCTTGGAAACCTGGTGGTGGCCTCTGACCTCGCAAGGATGGGGGCGCTGGGAGGTGGAGACCGAGAGTCGGCGGCAAGGGTTTATTTTCATCAACCTCTTTGACTCCGCCGTGGCCCGCACCCTGGGGGATGTGGGCAAACCTGTCTGTCATCTTTACGCCGGATTGTTTGCCGGCTTTTTTAGCACCATGGTGGAACGGCAACTGAACTCCATCGAGATCCAGTGCTACTCCATGGGAGAAAGCTACTGCAAGTTTTTGCTCGGCAGCAAAGATCGCATCGATGCGGCTGCCTTCTGGCTAAACGAAGGGGCCAGTGCCAGCGAAATTGCCCAAAAATTGCGTTCAGGCCAGGGAGTAGCCAAGGCATGACCTGGAAGATTGCTTTAGAAGATTCGGTGCAAAGCTTTTTTGCCCGTCTAAATTGGGATAACCGCCCCCTACAGAGGCGCACTCTGCCGATGCCTTTTCTGCAAGTGCAGGAGCATTTTGGCTCCATCCCCTGGGCCGGGGATCCCCTGAGTTTGGCTGCGCATTCTCTGGGATCCCTGTCGGCAGCACCAGAACCCGAGCCGGCAGAAGAACAGATCACCTTGGCAGATCTGTTCAGCTTGTTTTGAGTCTCCTAGCACCCACTGACATCCGGAAGAAGCGAGATGGTAAGCCCCTTGGAGCAGATGCTGATCGAGTCGGAAGCCCGCTACCTCAAGCCAGAGGAGCTGGAGCATCTGAAGGCCTATGTTCTCGGCTGGCCAAAACGACAACATGTGTACCGAGTTTTGCGGGAACGGGAGAGCCAGGTGGTGAGCCAAACCCTGAATGCCCTGCAAAAAGAGATGCCCGACCTTTCCCCCCAAGTGTTGGATCTGTGTCGGCGGCACCTGTTGTTGTTGCTGCGTCACAGCGCTATGGCCATGCTGCTGCAGGACGAAAACCTCCTGAAAGAGCGGCTGCTCGAGTGGATGGAGGAAGAGGTGCGCCTGTACGGGCTGCAGAGGGTTTATGAGGTTGCCTATCGGATTTTCCAGCAAGAGCTGAGAGACCATTTGGCTCCTGGAGAGTTGGAGTTTATCCGCCCTTTGATCACCCAGGTACAGGTGGCCTTGCTGTTTTAGAGCTAGATACTTTTTTGCTTTTTGCATTTTTCGGTGCTAGAGCGCTCTATCTCAACTAGCCGGAGACTTCAGTGTCGTTGGAGTTAATGTTAGCGTTGTAGTAAATCTGCCCAAGGGGTATTCAATTGCTGGAGGGATCGCCATAAGATTTGGAGCGTAAACAACCGTTCTCCCAGCTCAACAACCAACGAACTGTCAACTGCACCCTGCTCCTATTTGGATGCTTAAAGCTCAATAACGACTTGGATTGGATAACCAGGGGATCCCTTATGAACGGCACCAGCTCTATCTCCAATGGCTCAGTCACCTTTGATCCCTATACGCCTGTTTTGGCCAACTACTATGCACCCAGCGCCTATCTGCGAAGCGATTTGGAATCCGGCTTGCTGGAAAGTCGCCACGGTGAGCGTCTCTTGGCCCTTCCAGAGGCATTGCTGCGGGGCATCTACACGGGCCTGGAATACGAGACTGGCCAGGCTGCTCGTTTGGTATTGCGCAACTGTGGTCGGATGTGGGGCAAGGAGTTTTTCCGCCGTTTTGCCCAAGAACTCTCCGACTACTACCAGAAGCCTTTGGCCGAGCTAGAGATGGGCACCTTTCTGCAAAGTCTGAGACAAGCCTGGAAAGCTCATGGCTGGGGATTGATCGAGATCGACTGGACTTACAAAGATCAGGGAGTCCTGGTGGTGTCGATTCGCAATTCTCCCTTCGCTGCTGTCACCCCTCCCCATTTCAAGCGTCCGATGGGCTTTTTGGAGGCAGGGCTGTTGGCCACCTGGTTTAGCCAGCTAACCGGCCAGGATTTGCTCTGCGTGCAAACTGCCAGCGAGGCTTTGGGAGCAGAGAGCAATTTGTTTGTCGTGACCGCTGCCGCCCGCCTCAAAGAAGGAGAAGCCTGGGTGGACTCTGGCCTCAACCATGAGCAGATCCTGGAAAAGCTCCTGCAACCCAGATAGGTGACAGGAGCCGGTTTCCTCCAGAGGGATGGGATCCCAACAGGGATGAGTCTGTATAATTTTCTGGAAGCAAGGCGAGCTCAAGCGCGCGAGGGTGTGGCCATTGGGGTGGCGAGTCAGAGCAATTCGGGGAGCCATCACCGTACCTACAAACAGTGCCGAGGCCATTGGCGCGGCGGTGGCTGAGCTGCTGGATACGCTAGAGCACCGCAACGCCCTCGATCCGGCTGAGTTGGTCAGCGTTATTTTTTCCGTTACCCCTGATTTAAATGCAGCTTTTCCCGCCCAGTTTGCTCGTCGTCGCCCCGGTTGGGAGTCGGTGCCTCTGTTGGATGTACAACAGATGGAGGTGAGCAGCGACTTACCCCGTTGCATTCGGGTTTTGATCCAGTTGAATACTCCACTTGCTCAAGCGGACATGCAGCATGTTTATCTGCGAGGTGCCCGCGAGTTAAGGCCAGATCTCAGCACTGTTTGATCGATCCATACAGCACCAGCACAGGGTTGACACTCTCACCGACTAAAGTCAGGGGATTTCTACACTGGAGGTGGGACAGTCTGTTGCCATGGGCAACATGGGGCATGATGGATCCCGGATTTGCCCCGCTTATTCTGGGGGAAAAGAATGGCTTAACTCAAGTTGATCCGGGTCGTATCACTACTGATTTGGGAAGGCGCAGAACATCCAGATTCACTCATAGACTTACTTGGACTTACAGTCATTTTAAACAGGTATGAAACATTTCCATCCAGCTCCCCTTTCTTTTTGGGAGATGGGGTGATGGCAGCGGCACAGAGCACTTGGGGGGCTTCTCAATTAGCTTAAAATGACTCTACTTAAGATAAGAGTAGATCTGAGAGCTCAAGGAGACAGCTTTTCTCGCAGACGGTTTTCCCACTGTTGCAGTTGCTCTTGGCGAGCGGCCACCTCTGCTTCGCGACGGCTCAGCTCTTGGCTTTGCCGAGTCAAGGATTGCCGCCAGCTTTCAATCTCCGACAGATCCACCAGACTGTGGGTTCGGGATAGGTTGTGCAGCATCTCCACCAGCTTCATGGCTGCCTCTTCCACCCGCTGCACCTGCCGCTCTTCTGAAAGCTCAACCAGCAGCAACACCCCAATGTTGTAAGGGCCAGCCTCTTTGCAGGTGACCCATTCTGGCTGGCGCAGCGGCGTCCAAACCCCACCCTCGGCCTGCCGGGCCAAGAGCTGCAGCTCCCCCTGGCCGAAGAGACTTTTTTTGTGTACCCGTGCCAGATACAGCATGGAACATGCAGGAAGATGCTGCCGATTTTAGCACCGATCCCTTTTATTGAAGAGGGATCCCGTCCCTACACCCAAACCTGGGTTTTGTTGTCCGTGCCACCAGGAGGATCAATGCTAGGATCGGCTGTGGAATGGATAAGGCTCAACGCTCTCCCGTCTTCATCGTTTAGGGATCCCTGGCATGTTTCTCACCCAAAGCCCCTACTTTTTGATGGCAGCGCTGGTGGCGATTGCCAGTGGAGCCATCTTCGCGGTTCGGTTCATCAAGCGCGAGGCCTCCGCTGAGTACGACGTGATTTTTGCCACGATGGGCCTGATCTATTCCGTCTGTTTGCTCTTGGAAGGTCAGCGGCTCATTCCGTTGCTGTTCTTTGCCCAGGTGCTGTTGGCGGTGATGGCCGGCTGGTTTGCCCTCGAAACTTTCCGGTTGCGCATCCTCTTGAGTGAAAAGGCACGGCAGGTGGGCGGGGCTCGTCCGACTACTCGGCGGCAAGGCTTTGTCCGCACCTATCCACCGGGCGGCTATGCCCAAGGGCGCACGGTTTCCACCCGGGCTGAGGGATCCCGTATCCGCGATACATCCTCTTACAGTCGCTCCATTCCTGGGCGCAGTGGTGAAGATCCTAGCCGTCGCCCGCGGCCCCAACTGACCAGCGATACCCGTGTGCGTCCCCGCCGCCGACCCGAAGGGGATGAGTATTACGAGGAGCCAGGGGTCCGCCCGCGTCAGGATACGGACTACGATGAACCAGCACCGCCGCCAGAGGCCCGCCGCCCCCGTCGTCCTGCCACCGAAGAGTATCCAGAGGATGTGGATGTGCAGGAAGAGCGCAGCACAGGTACAGCTACCCGCCGCCGTCCCCCACGGCTGCCCCAAGACCAAGGGGAAAGCTACGCAGATGAACCCCCCCGCCGTCCTTCCCGCCGCGTTGTCGAAGTAGAGCCAGTAGAGGTGGAGCCAGAAGAGTATGATGACGATCTGTTCTGATAGGCTCTCAATGCCGATCTGAACTTGATAGAAGCAGCGCCAGGGTCAATTAGTCGGATCCCTCAGCCTGTGTTGCGCATCCCGGCGGCAATGCCGTTAATGGTAAGTAAAGCTCCACGCAGAAGTTCAGCTCGGTCGTAGCGTGTTCGTCCGGTGCGGGATCCCTGATGCTCTCGCAGGCGCTTGAGGAGGGAGACTTGGATAAAGCCGAGGGGCACAATAGAGCGGTTGCGCAACTGCACCGAGCGCTTCAAATAAGGGTCGTTCTCCAACAGTTCGCTGTGACCCGTAATCTGCAGCACTATTGTGCGGGTGCGGTGCATTTCTTGGGCAATACACTCAAACAGCTCCATCGCCCGCTCTAGACGTTCTGGAGAGCTCATCTCCCGCACGTAGTGACGCGCTATTTGCAAATCCACCTTGGCCAAGGTCATCTCCACTTTGGAGATCACCATGCGGAAGAAAGGCCATTCGCGATACAGGTGCTGCAGGTGGTTGAGGTTGTGCTCGCCCTTGGCCACGTATTCCTGTAGGGCGGTGCCAACTCCATACCAGGCCGGCAGGAGAAAGCGGCTTTGCGTCCAACTAAATACCCAGGGAATGGCCCGCAGGGATCCAATATCCTTCTGGCTGCCGCTGCGGCGGGCAGGACGGGAGCTGATCTGCAGTTGGCTGATCTCTTCAATGGGGGTGACCTCGTGGAAAAACTCCACAAAACCTTCCTGCTCATAGACCAGGTTGCGATACACCTGCCGGGAGCGATCCGCCAAGGATTCCATTAGGCGCGACCACTCGTGCAGGTCGTTGGGGTAGGTGCGCAGCAGGCTGGCCTGGATCACAGCGCTGGTAACGGTTTCTAGGTTAAAAATGGCCAGATCTTGGAGGGAATACTTAGAGGCCAGCACCTCTCCCTGTTCGGTAATTTTGATGCGGCCCCCCACACTGCGCCCTGGCTGAGCCAAGATGGCCTCGTAAGCCGGGCCCCCCCCACGGCCCACCGAACCACCCCGGCCATGGAAGATTTGCAGCTTCACGCCATAGGATTCGGCCACCGTCTGCAGGCGTTGTTGAGCTTTGTAAATCTCCCAGTTGCTGCTCAAAAAGCCGGAATCTTTGTTGCTGTCGGAGTAGCCCAGCATCACCTCCTGCAGATTTCCCTGCTGAGCCAAGTACTGGCGATAGAAAGGGATCTCCAGCAACTGCCGCAAAACTTCCGGGGCCCGCTTCAGGTCTTCGACGGTCTCAAACAGCGGCACCACCGCCAGGGATCCGCGACCGCTAATGGGATCGTAGAGCCCCACCTCCTTGGCCATCAGCAGCACCTCCAACAGGTCGCTCAACTGGCGGCTCATGCTGATCACATAGGTTTGGCAAATGGCCAAGCCGAATTCCTGCTGCATGCGGCGCAGGGTGCGAAAGGTGGCGATCAGCTCTGCCGTTTTCTCGGAAAAGGCGATCTCCAGCGGTATCAGAGGCCGACGTGTTTGTAGCTCCTGCAGGAGAAAGGCGGTTTTTTCCTCTTCCGTCATCTCGTTGTAGGGACGCGGCAAAATGCGCAAGTACTCGAAAATCTCCGTGAGAGCGGCTTCGTGGTAGCTGCTGTCTTGGCGGATATCCAGATGGGCCAGGTGAAAGCCAAACACCTGTACCTGTTGAATGAGATGATCCAACTGACGGCAGGAAAGGCCGCTGTTTTTCAAGCTTTTCTGGATAAGCTGCAAGTCGGCCAGGAATTCTTCCGCGTTGGCATAGGCGTTGTCCACAGGGGGAGGGGTGGGCAAACAAGCGGAGTCGGCCAAGTTGCGGTTGCGCTCCCGCGTCAACTCCAGCCGCCGCTGAATGTAGCTGAGCTTGAGGCGGTAAGGCTCCTGGCGATATTGCAGCGAAAACGATTCGTAAACCTCGGGCATGAGGCGGTGATCCTGCTCAAGGGCATCCAGCAGTTGGCTGTCCACATCCCCCCAATGCAGGGAAATGCTCAAGGTTTTGGTGAGAGCCTTCACCGATTCGATGTACTTGCCCAGGATGAGGTTGCGCTGATAGCGGGCCGTTTGCCAAGTCACATCGGCGGTAACGGAAGGGTTGCCATCCCGATCCCCGCCTACCCATGAGCCGAAGTTGCAAAATCCTGCCGGCGGCGGCTCGACGCTGGGAAAAGCCTTTTTCAAGCTGCGGCTGAGGTACTCGTGCAGCAGGGGGATGGCCTGAAACAACACCTCTTCAAAATAGTGCAAGGTGTAATCGACTTCGTTCAAAACAGTCGGCTTGGACTGATGCAACTCGTCGGTACGCCACCAAAGCAAGACTTCTTCCGCCATCTGTTCTTTTATCATCTGGGCCTGCAAAGGCTGGGTTTGTTCTGCCCAATCCAGTTGGCTGAGCAAGCGAGAGAAGGCCCGTTGCTTCTCGCGAATGGTGTGGCGGACGATCTCGGTGGGGTGGGCGGTAAAAACCATGCGAATGTGCAACTGCTCCAGCAATCTGCGCAGTAGGCCCGGCGGCACCCCTTGAGCCCGCAGGTAAGGGAACAGCCGTTCAAATTTTTCGTTTTCTCGCACGGTACGTTGTTGGCTATCCACCATGCGCATGTCCGAGTCTTCTGCCCGTTCGTAGTGCTGTTCAACAATGTTGATCAACTGGAAGAAGAGGGCAAAGGCCCGTGCCGTTTGGATGGTGGCGTCGAGGCTGAGGTACTCGATAATTTGTAGTACCTCTGGGATCGGGTACTCCAGGGCTTGTCCTTCTGGGGAACACATGGAACGCAGTCGCTGCAACAGATCCACCAGAGACTGACCGCACTCCTGCAGGATCACCGATTCCCAGAGTTCTTCCACCAATTGCAGGCGACGGTTCAACAGGTTGTTCCTGCGGTTGAAGGCTTCGTTGACTTGAAGGGAATGGGCCAAGGGATCCCGTTCCCCAAACAGGGATGCCTCCTTCAGCCCGTTGGCAGAACCCGCTGCCCCCTCTGCAGCGGTCAGGTGGGGGGAAGAGGTCATGAAGGCAGCTCCTAGAATAACCATCCCAATATTAGAGCCTGTTTGTCGAAACGGCAGATGTAGCAGGTATCACGCTCAGATTGCGGTCTTCTCCGCGTCGGATTTTGTAGTTGAGCCTACAAATTGCAAGAAAAAAGTGTTTTACCTTGCCGCAATACCGGTCTAATGCCTTGTTGGCAGGAGTTCTGGTGGCTGCCACCCTGTTTATCAACGCACATCTGCTGGATCCCGACCAGGGATTGGACAAAATCGGGCAACTGGGTTTTCACGTCGGTGGGGGATTTTTGTCTGCCGGCGGATGAGGCGGGGATCCGCTCAGGGGTGACCACGGTGGTGGAGGCGGGGATCACCTTCCTGGCGTTTTGTGCAACGGTGGCGTCAACTGCCCAGACGCGGGTTTATGCTTTGATCCTTCTCTGCTCTACATCGCCACTTCGGATTTCATCGCCCATCGCCTCAGGCTGGCCGTGGATTGGAAAAATCAAGATCTGGATCGGGCCAGAGCAGTGATCGAGACCCATCGCCAGGTGGTGGTTGGCCGCAAGGCTCGTCCCACCCTCAAGCTGGGAGAGAGGGAATCACCCACGCTCACTTCCGCTCTGATTCTTGGCGAAGAATATGCCTGCCGATCATGATTCATCTGGGCCGCTTCCCGATGGATGAGGTGTTGGATCCCTTCGATTTGTTGGATCGCCTGCGTTCGGGAGAGATTGTCAGCAACGAACAAAAGGCCCGTGCCCGCGACTACGCATTGCAGGTGGCAGAGCTAGAATCCAAGGCAATTGCAGCTTTCAACCGCAAGTTGGCAGCCTTGTCACCGGCTTGAGCCGCTCTGGAGCGGATGCCCATTTTATGATTTCGGATCAGCAGTGGATGGAACGGTGTCTATCCCTGGCCCGTTCCACACCTCAGCGTCCCTCTCCCAATCCACGGGTGGGCTGCGTGATCGTGCAGGAGGATCGGGTGGTGGGAGAAGGCATTCATCCGGGGGCAGGGCAGCCTCATGCCGAGGTGTTGGCTCTGCAACAGGCGGGATCCCTGGCCAGAGGCGCAACGCTCTACGTCAACCTGGAGCCCTGCAACCACTATGGGCGCACTCCCCCTTGTACCGAGGCCATCCTGGCCGCCGGGATCCGGCGGGTTGTGGTGGGGATGCAGGATCCCAATCCCTTGGTGGCCGGCAAAGGGATCCGACGCCTGCAGGAGGCGGGGATCGACGTGACGGTGGGAGTGCTGGAGCAGAAGTGCCAGGAGCTGAACGAGGGGTTTGCCTTTGCCATTGTGCAGAAGCAGTGCCTTGGTCTGCTGAAATACGCCATGACCCTGGATGGCAAGAGCGCCGCCGCCACCGGCCACAGCCGCTGGATCAGCAACCCTCTGGCGCGGCAATGGGTTCACCAACAGCGGGCCTGGCACGATGCGGTGATTGTGGGATCCCGAACCGTTTGGCAGGATAATCCGCGCCTCACCTGTCGCCTGGCGGAGTTGCAGGGATCCCAGCCGTTGCGGGTTGTTCTCAGCCGTTCTCTGAACCTGCCCCCTTCTGCCCATCTGTGGCAGGTGGAAGAAGCGCCGACGTTGGTGATCACAGAAGCTGTGGCAACCCATCCTTTGTGGGGATCCCTGGCCAAGCAGGGGGTAGAACTGCTGCATCTGCCCCAGGTAACCCCCTCGCGGGTGGCACAAGTGCTCTTTCAGCGGGGGTGTCTGAGCGCCCTCTGGGAATGCGGGGGTACGCTGGCCTGGGCAGCCCTCAAAGATGGGGCGATCCAGAAAGTAGCCGCCTTCATCGCTCCCAAGATCCTAGGCGGAGCCGCTGCGCCAACCCCGGTAGCAGGCGAGGGGATCCCTGATGTCAACCAAAGCTGGCAACTGGTGGAGCCCCGGCTGGAGACCTTGGGGGATAACTGGTTGATCATCGGAAAGATCTCCTCTTCAGTTGGCCACAGTAACCTACTAAAGTGACCAGCTTTCGATTGCCATACAGGGAGCTTCAGATTTCTGAACGAACAGGCTGATATCTGTTCAATGTAAATGGATATACTCATCAGAAAAACACGGCATTTCTGCAAAGTGGGGTTCAGAATTGAGCTCAATTGTGCTAGGCTGGTCAATGTTTTGGGGGGGTCAATTGACGTTTTGGTAAGGTCAGCAAAATCAAGCTGTAGGGATCTATCGAGATTTTCCTGAGGTGAGCCTTGCAAACGGCAACGACGAAGACTCTAGCCTCTTTGTCCAGCCCTTCTTTGCTTGCCCAGTGAGCGGCTTGAAAGTCGTCCTATCTCATTTTCAAGTACAAATCCCAGGATAAGGAAGGGCATTGTGTTGAATCTTTTTGCCAGCCTGCTGTTTGCATCCGCTTTCCTCAGCCCATCGGGAAACGTCGTCATCGAGGGGGATCCAGGGGAGTGGGTTTTCGCCGATCATCAAGTCCTAGAAGGGGTTACTCTAACCCTTCTCACACGGCCCGGAGAGAGCTTGGCCTCTTGGAGAGAGATGCTCTCCGTCATGGACGTTCATGTCGAGGGATCGCCGCGCTTTCTCGCCAACCACATGCGGGACAACATCCTGGCCAACTGCCCCCAAACGACTTGGGAGTTCCATCGGGAGAGCGAAGAAGATGTGCTCTACGAGTTCCGCAGTGCTGGTTGCCGTGGAACGGTGAGTGGAGTTGAGGAACATGAGATTGGCCGGATCACCCGAGGCCCAAGCGGCAGTGTGCGCATTGCCTATGCCGCAAAGCCAGAGATGACGTCCGAAGTGCGAAGCCGCTGGCTGAACTTACTGGGCAGCGAGGTGGGGACAGCTCAGGGTTTTCCCATTCGCAACCTCAGCGGGGCGATTGCACAGCCTTCTTCCCCGGTTTCGGAAGCCCCAACCGCAGAGCGGCAGATCGCCCGGTGGCTGCAGGAAGCAACCGATGCCCTGAAGCAGCAGGAAGATTTGCTGGCTGAGCTGGATCGCCTAGGTCAGGAAGCGCAAGCAGATGCCCGTGCCTACAGCGGAGAGATCCCCAAAGGGGCGGGGCTGAAGACAATCGGCCTGTACCGAGGTCGGGGGGACGGCAGCCCTGGCGAGGCCACAACCGAGTTCAAGACCACTGACACCTTGATCTGGGCCATCTTGCCGGTGGGCAACCTTCCTGCCAACGCCAAGGTGGAGATGCTCTGGTACTACGAGGGCGGAGAAGCTGGGGGCGAGCAACTAATCCGCAAGCTCGATGTTCCCTGGGATCCCTTGGCCGATACCGTGCGAGGCTTTCTGAGCTTCAGCCAACCCTACACCGGGCGCTACCGCGTCGAGATTCATGTCAACGGCGAGAAGGTAGGAATTGGCCGCTTCACAATCCAATAGTCTCCTGCAAGAAGTACCCCTCCTACGGGGTTACACAGGCTTGGGGGTGGACAATCTCCATCACCAACTCCGACGGGGTGAAGACTGTTGTGCTGGGATCCAGAGGGGGGCTTGCTATCCTCGACGGGTTCTGCTGACAGGCCTGGCTTTGAGGTTGTAGATAAGGCTGGTGCGGTATTGCAACAGCAAATTGCGCAGGTAAAGGGGCAAGTTGCGTCGGTAGAGGGAGCGGGTTTTGCGGTAGATAGATTTGCTGCGCCGGTTAATCGCTTGGCTGCGCCGCTGCAGAGAGGTTTGGAGTGGACGTTGGAGTGCCAGGGATCCGGGCACACGCATCAACCTTGGCCGTACCATATCCCCCCTCGAGAGCGGCGTTGAATGTTGGATCCAGTGTAGGGGATCCTCAGGGAAGCAGCCGCCAGCGGGTCAGCCTATTGCGCAGGCGGTCTGCCCAGCTTGCCGAGATCCCGGCAAAAGTTTCATCCCTCTCCAGATCTTGCAACAACTGCCGACCCAGAGGTGCCAGACGGTACCGGTCGGTGATCCCCTGCCCATCCACTTCCCGCCGCAACAGCCCCACCTGAATCAGCCACATCAGCTCCTGATCCGCCCGCATTTCCGATAAAGGACGCCGGGTGTAGCCCGCTTGAACGCCCGCCCAACCTGCAATCTTTGCCGGCGGGATCCCTTTTGTGCTCATGGCCTGCAGCAAGGGCAACCGAAAAGGGCTGCAAATCCAGGCACGCCAAGCCCTTCTGTACACTGACTCAGAGTCATGGAGCATGAGGGACAAGGGGAGTCCTTATGTTCTTATTCAATTCTGTCAATGGCCGTTGAGCAGCAGGCTTGTTACAATAAATTACGATATGTTGATCATCCTTGCCATTGTTGTCCTCCTGGGATTCTGGGCGCTGCGCTTGATGGAGCAGGCTTTTCAGAGTCAGGAGTTCTCGCGCATGTTGGCAGGGACACTGGTGGCTGTGGCTGCCGGCGGCGTCTTGACCTGTTACTTTCTGATGAGCGATACCCTTCAGATGTTGTTTCATCTGCAAGCGCAGTCCCCCTCTTCCTACTCTCAAGATCTGCTCTCCGATTTGAGCTGGCTTGATCAGTAAATGGGCGGTCATGAGCTACACCAATGCAGTAGCTCCGCTAGCGAGGTTGTGACGCAGCTTTTATAGTCGTTTTAAGCCGGAATGAAACATTTCCATCTAGCTCCCCTCTCTTGCTGGGGGTAGGGCGGCAGCGGAGAACGCTTAGGGAGTGTTTCAATCTAGTTTGAAATGGAAGGCCAAAGTATCTGGGGTTATGGCATCCTCCTGCATCCGCAAGGATGGAGTAGCAAGACCTGCCGCCCGCTTGCCAACAGTGAGCGGGAGAAATCCTGCAAGCTGTGAAAAAATCCGTTGACTTGAGCCGTGGGAAGAATGTCAATGGGCCAATTGGGTTGCCAGCCAGGCTCGGATGCTTCGGATCATTTGGTGGTTGGGGGCCAGTAGGTTCTGGTAGATCAACTGTCCAAAAGCATCGATGGGGCTGAACTCCTCCCCGACTTGGAAAGGATAGCTAAAACCCAGTGGAGTGAGGTGATCCCCCTCGAGATGCTGCCACTCGGTGTGGCCTTGATACTTGCGGCAAAGCTGTTGGTAGAGCAGAGGAATGTCGTCAATATCATCCTGTCGAAATTCTACGAGCAGGTTGTGTCTAACCGGATACTGCTCCTCAATTAAGCGGTTGGTTTCTGCTGGGGAAGGCTCGAACTCCAACCACAGGTTCACAGGCGGCGAGGAGGATCCCATCCACATCCGCCACAGATCGGCAAGCTGTTGTTGAGGCCAAGCTTGGGCCAACAGCCGCAGCAATGGCAAAGCCCGATCTAGCCCGGCATTGCTGTAGGCCAGGAAAATATTGCCTCGCCGCTGGGATCCCAGAGAAGGAACGGCTAGACAAGAGAGGATCTGCAACTTACAGCCCAGGCTATGACCCAAACCAAACAGGGGCAACTCCAGCAAACCCTTGCTTTGCAGGCTTCTGTGCAAAGATTGGGCTGCGTTGAGCGCCAGTTGGGCGTGATCGATATCGGTGGTGTAGGGGGTGGCAACAACGGCCATGCCCATACGGGCCAGTTCTTCCAGCAGGCGGCTGTAGAACACTTGCGGGGCAGCTCCCACAAAAGCTCCACCCAGAAAGTGAACGACGGCGCGGGGTTGAGGGGGCAGAAGGAACCAAGTATGCCCATCGGTTTGCCAAGTTGGTGCCATGGTGTTGCAACCTCGCCTGCGAGTTTGTTGAAGCTTTCCCCATAACCCAGCGCTCGGCAGATCCCACTTTGCCCACTTTACGCCGGTTCCCCGCGCTGGCCAGCCCCTGGAACTCATCCTAATGGACATCTTGCCCAGACATGGGGATCCCCAGTTAACTTCTGATGCAGCAGGCAAAACTCTGCCCCGCCTCAGACTGAGGTTCTAGCACCGAAGGGTAGTGCGCTACACTCGCCGAGATTGGGTTTTGAGTGTAGGATCCCTGCCCAAAAGTTGCTGCGGCTGCTATGACTAGGGCAGTGGGTGGTGAGGGATCGTGATGAAGACTTCACAGCTTGAAAAAGGATGCCTGCTGATCGATTGTCAGGGCTTCGATGAAAAGACGATAAACCTATTTTTGGCGCCTGGGCCCGATCCCTACCGGGAAACAGAGGAATTTCTCCTGGACTGCGAGATGCGGGCAGATGAGCTGCCCCGTTATCTGCGGCGGGCCTTGCTGGAGTTTCAGTTGTATTCCAATTCGGAAGGGATCCTGCTGCTGCGGGGCTTGCCCGTGGATCCCGGACTAGACCATACCCGCACACCGGCTCTGGCGCAGCGCTCTGAGGAGAAAACCACTTTTGTCAGCGAACGCTGCTTGGCAATGATCGGCAGCCGCTTGGGGCATTTGGTCTCCTACATCCAAGAAAAAAACGGGGATTTGTTTCAAAACTTGGTGCCTACTCCCGACAGCGAAGAGGTGCAATCTTCCGAGGGATCCCGCACTCGGCTACAGTTTCACCGCGAGACGGTTTTTCATCCCCACTCACCGGAGTTTTTGCTGCTGTTTTGCCTGCGCCCCGACCATGATCGTGTGGCGGAAACCACCTACGCCAGCATCCGTCATGTCCTGCCTCTGCTAGGAGAGCGAGAGCGGGAGCTGCTGTTTGAACCCCTGTATCGCACTGGCATCGACTACTCCTTCGGCAACCGGCAAGCCCTGATCAATGGACCCATTTTGCCGGTGTTGTATGGCCGTCGAGAGGATCCCTTCTGGAACTACGACGAAGACCTGATGGTGGGGCTCACCCCCGAAGCCAGTCTGGCTCTAGAAGCCCTGAGGAAGGGAATCCACGCTGTCTACCGAGGCATCAAGCTGGAAACAGGGGATCTGCTCTGTATTGACAATCGCCGCACCGTTCACGGACGGACTGCCTTCTCTCCCCGCTACGATGGCTTCGACCGCTGGATCCAACGCTCATTTGTGGTTCGGGATCTCGGCCTTTCGGCAAGGGATCGCCATCCCGGTGAGCGCATCATTCGCACCGCCTTCGCCACAGAGGGTGAGGCCCAAGCTGCCCTCAATGGGGAGCAGGTCTGTCTCAGAAGATCCTGAGAAGTTCGCAGACTTCAGCGCCATCCATAGCTCAAGTCCGTAAAAGTACTATTGGCGATTTCCCCGAAAGGGTTTGGATGAGTCGCCCCAGATTCTGATGTCAAAATACGTGATCCTCACGATGGCTATCGCAGAGCGTTTCCAGCATTCTAGGCTTATGAGCCAAAGCCATCAATTCTTCTCACGATTGCGAGGTTAAGATGAGCATTCGCCAGATCATCGATGAGGTTTTACAATCTTCGGTTTTAACTCTGCAGCAGGAGTCCAGCATTAACCAAATCCTCTGGGAAAAAAACTATGATCTATCTGATCTAGAGGCTTTAGATAAGCTGGTGGAAGCCATTTTGCGCCAAGAGGTAAGGGCTGCTTCCGATCCCTGCTAGAAACCTAGCCTTGCTTGCAAACGACGGCAGATCTTGCTCAAAACTTACACACTTACACAACGCACAACTGAGAGCAATTGTGCATGCTCCTAGCATGAGTCGGGATGAGATTCCAATCTCTCGACAATTTCCCGGATTAAATGCTCATCAGAGCGATTGATCTCGGGGTGGAAAGGCGCCTGTTTTAAGTAGCGCTTGAGATCCTGGCAGGCTTGCTGCCAACGGCCCAACTGATAATACAACAGCCCGCGATCCCTTAGGTGGGGCAAGGATTCAGGGATCAACAACAAGATCCGTTCCGCTGCTGCCAAAGCGGGTTCCAGTTCGGCGCGGCTCAGATAAATTTGCTTGAGGTTGTTGAGCAAGCGTACCAAGATCAGGCGGGGAGGGGTGGGGCGTAGGTGGTGTTCTTGGAAAGGGATCCCAGGCCCGTAGATTTGCGACAAAAGCTCTTGACAATCTTCTGGAAATAAAATCTCCCCCTGCTGAAAGGGATCCACAAAAATCTCGGCGCCTGCAAACAGGGGCCGGATTAAAAAGTGGCCGGGCATGCCCACTCCTGCCATGGGAAAATCGATCCGCCGCGCCAGCTCTAGATAGATCAGCGACAGCGTAATCGGGATCCCGGTGCGCCGATCGATCACTTCGTTCAAAAAGCTGTTGCGTGGGTCGTAATAATCTTCGCGATTGCCACGAAAGCCCAGATCCTCAAAGAGATAGTGATTCAAGATCTTGATGACCCGCAGGGGATAACGCTCCGGGGGAAGGCGCTCTTGCACCTCTGCGGCCATCTCATCCAGAGCGGCCACATACTCTTCCACCTCCAGATCGGGATAGGCTTCTTGGGCAATCCAGAGGGCCGCCCGACCCAGATCGATGGGCTCCGATTGGATTTCAAGGGCAAAGCGTTGACGGGCAGCAGGAATGCTCATGAAATGTTAAATATTAAATATTGAGGTTCTTTGCAAGGATCTCGGTTAGAACAGCAGCGTGCAAAAGCTGGTCAACAGCAACGTCACTGCCGTCAAGAGCAGGCTGAAGCTCCAAAGCCACAAGGCTGCAAGCAGCAGGATCCCGATCACCCAAATCAGCAGAGCATTCCAATAGGGTCGGTTGGGGGCTTTGGACACATTAATTTTCTGGAAGAAGGGCAGCAGGATGAACGATACATCCAACAACAGGCGCGGCAGCCGCAAATTGTCCGGCAGCGGCAGATCTCGCACCGCCAAATAAAGCAGCCCCCAGCTCAACAAAAGCGGGATTAGGAGCAGATAGTTGGATTCGGCCAGCAGGGGTCGATCCACCACCAGCGGAAACAGAGGGCTGATCCCCCAGAGCAGATAGAGGTAAAAGTTGAAGTTCAGCAGCGGCTGTAGCAGAGGGGGCACCTTGAAGCGTTGACCTTGGGATCCGATCCCGTTTACCTGAGCTGCGATTTTCTGGCCCAGGGATCCACCTTTTTGAGGGGTTTGCGCTGCCGGAGACGCCCGCCAACCGCAGTGGTCGCAGTAGGGAGACTTGAACCGGTAGGCTGGGATCGGCTTGCCACAGGAAGGGCAACGTTGGATCGGACGAGGTTGAGAACTGGAAGCCATGACCACCCCGCGGTACTTCTGCCTTAGCATGCCCCAATGGCTCTCAGTTTACTCCCAGGGCAAACGACAATGTAATACAGGCTGCCCCCAAAGCCGCGCCGGCCATGACCTGAACGGGAGTGTGCCCCAGCAATTCTTTCAGGTAGGGTTCTGGAAAACGGTCGGCGCCCTTTTCTTCAAACCATTCTTCCAGGAGGCGATTCAGCACCTGCGCCTGTTTTCCGGCGGCTTGGCGGATCCCCGCGGCATCGTACATCACCACCAATGCGAAAACCACCGTCGCGGCAAACAGCAGGCTGTCCCAGCCTTCCTGCATCCCCACCCCAATGGACAAAGCCGTCACCAACGCTGCGTGGGAGCTGGGCATTCCCCCGGTTTCCACCAAGACTCGCAGGTTAACCTTGCCTGACCGCACATAGGAAAGGATCAGCTTGATGGCTTGGGCCAACACACTGGCCAGCAAAGCAACCCAGAGGACATGATTGGCCATCAACTGTTGCAGCATACGGCTCTCCAGCACAGACATGCGAGCAGGGTCTCCAGGGATCCCATCTAACTTGTCCTCTTGTCCTGCCCTAATGCTGACGGCGAGTGATGAAATCTGCCAGGGCCAACAGCGGCTCTGCCCGCGATCCATAGGGGCGCAACGCTTCCTTGGCCGATTGAATCAGCTCCTCGGCTTTTTGCCGGGAAGCCTCTAGGCCCAACAAGCTGGGATAGGTGGCTTTGGCGGCAGCTTGATCCTTGCCTGCCGTTTTGCCCAGTTGCTCGCTGGTGGCGGTGATGTCCAAAATGTCGTCCACAATCTGAAAGGCCAAGCCAATATCGCGGGCGTAGCGGCTCAGGTGGTCCAGCAGCTCCTCATCTCCCCCCGCCAGGATCCCTCCCGAAACCACCGAGACCTCCAGCAGAGCGCCGGTCTTGTGGCTGTGAATGTACTCCAGAGTTTCCAGGGAAATGGCCTTGCCCTCCGACTCCAGATCCACCACCTGCCCCCCTACCAACCCGGTTGCCGCCACAGCATGGCCAATGCGGGCGATCACCTGTAACACCAACTGCGGCGGTACCCCCTGAGTTTGGCTGGCAATGTGCTCAAAGGCAAAGGCCAGCAGGGCATCTCCTGCCAAGATGGCAATGTCTTCGCCGAACACCTTGTGGTTGGTGGGTTTGCCGCGGCGAAAGTCGTCATTGTCCATGGCCGGCAAGTCGTCATGGATGAGCGACATGGTGTGGATCATTTCCAGGGCACAGGCGGTAGGCAGAGCCTGCTCCACAGTGCCGCCGGCCAACTCGCAAGCAGCCAGACAGAGGATGGGCCTGAGGCGCTTCCCCCCTGCCAATAGGCTGTAGCGCATCGCCTCGTAAATGCGCTCCGGATAGGCGGGAACCAAAGCTGCAGAGAGAGCTTCTTCCACCTGTTGCTGACGCTGGCTCAGGTAGGCTTTCAGGTTAAAGGTTTGGGCAACCAAGCGGGGTTTCCTCTCAACTCGGCAATGGGGGGATCCTTGTCGAGCCGTTCTTCAACAGACTTGTCAGGTGTCATTATCTCATGTCCACTTTAATTGGGGATCCCAGCCCAGAGGCC
The DNA here is from genome assembly GCF_047461935.1 of Synechococcus sp. R55.4. NCBI lineage: Bacteria > Bacillati > Cyanobacteriota > Cyanophyceae > Synechococcales > Synechococcaceae > Synechococcus > Synechococcus sp. R55.4. Next base: position 27,517 of record NZ_JANSIF010000043.1, read on the forward strand.
AAAAGGGTAAGAAGTAACAGCAAGTTGCAGCCGATGAAGAAACTGCAGGGATCCTGAGCCGCCAACTTGCGGTTGCTGTCGCCACAATGTCAGGATTCATAAGGATCTTTAGCCGGATTGCCCTCCTATGTCCCACTCGCCTGTTCAGCTCAGCGCCACCTCCTCCACCGCCAGCGGTGCGGAGCACTTGGGTGACCGTTTGCTGCGGGCGGCCCGAGGGGAAGTGCTGGATCGCCCTCCAGTTTGGATGATGCGCCAGGCGGGTCGCTACATGGCGGCCTACCGCGAGCTGCAAAGCAAGTACACCTTTAAGCAGCGTTGCGAGATCCCGGAGCTGGCCGTCGAGATCTCGTTGCAACCGTTTCGGGCCTTTGCCCCTGATGGAGTGATCCTGTTCAGCGATATCCTCACCCCCCTTGAGGGCATGGGCATCCCCTTTGAGCTGGTGGAGCATCAGGGGCCAATCATCGACCCGCCGATTCGTTCCCAAGCCCAAATTGAACGCATCCGCCTCCTGGAACCGGAAGAAAGTCTGCCTTTCATCAAGACCATTCTCAGCACCCTGCGCCGCGAGGTGGAAGGAAAAGCGACGCTGCTGGGATTTGTCGGCTCCCCCTGGACTCTGGCCTGCTATGCCGTGGAAGGGCGCAGCTCCAAAGATTACGCCCACATCAAGAGCTTGGCCTTCGCGCAGCCGCCATTGCTGCATCAGTTGCTGAGTAAGCTGGCCGACAGCATTGCCCGCTACGTGATCTACCAGATCGAGTGCGGCGCCCAGGTGGTGCAGTTGTTCGATACTTGGGCCGGCCAGCTCAGCCCAGTCGATTACGAGTGTTGGGCCTTGCCCTACCAAAAGCAAATTGTGGATCAGGTGAAAGCTCGCTATCCGCAGGTGCCACTGATCCTCTACATCAACGGCAGCGCCGCTTTGCTGGAGCGGGTGGGCAAAGCCGGCATCGACGTGTTCAGCCTCGATTGGATGAGCGACATGGCAGAGGCCAGGGCTCGCCTGGGATCCCTAGCGGTGCAGGGCAATCTGGATCCAATGGTGTTGCTGGGATCCCCGGAGTTCATCCGGCAGCGCACCCTAGAGGTGATTCGAAAAGCCGGATCCCGTGGGCATATCATGAACCTGGGCCACGGCATTCACCCAAGCACTCCAGAGGCCAATGTCCATTACTTTTTCGAGACGGTGCGCCAGTCGGCAGAG